>JADEXJ010000009.1 GCA_015207195.1 Pleurocapsales cyanobacterium LEGE 10410 | reverse complement strand
TAATTTAGCCATGACCACCCAACGATTGTCTGGGGACAACCTCCCTTCTAACTCAAAGTTATCACATGAGTTAATCGATTTTTCGACTTTTCGATACACCGCTTCCTTCAAATGCAAGGGTTTTGAAGTATTTTACCGATTTTCCTGGTATTTTAATCAACTTTTTTGTCTCTCAAACCCTCTTGATGTCAGCATTTCCCTATTATTCAGCAAGCCCTACTTAAAGCAACTTATCGCTTGACAAACGATCTGCCTGATTGCGAACGCTACAATTTGAGTGACCAAATGCGCCGAGCTTCTTGTAGCATTTTACTGAACATAGCACAAAGGCTTTAGCCGCATATAGGTTATGGTCGTTATCATTATTTAGAGCGTCTACGATTTCTTTATATCGCTCGTGGCTCTTTATCTGAAACGTTGAGTGCTTTTGTTATTGCTGAGAGTTTTGGTTATTGTACTACCGAACAATTAAACTGGGTGCGCTCTATGAAAGAGAAGATTGAAAAGAATCTTAATGGCTACTGTCATTTTACCAAATCTCAACAACAAGGCAAAAATGAATATGGTAACAACATCAAAAATTAAACACTACTGGTTTTCTTTTCTTCAGTCTCTAGTTCATAATCCCTAATCCCCAATCTCTAATCCCCAATCTCTAATCCCCAATCTCCCAATCCCAATCTCAGCTAACTAGCTAGCGCGTAACATCAGTTAATAATTGCCTAATGTGCGATAGTGAACGGAACTTCATTTTAGTGGCTACCATACTGAATGGTACTTAAATTTATTCTTGGCTTGTCGATGCGATTGGTAAATAAGAAAGACAATGTAAATCACATAAAAAATGTAGTTAGAAAAAGCTTCAACCGAGCGAGTAATCGTTTGCTACAAATATTACCCAGTAGCATTTATCAAAAGCTCGAACCACACTTTCGACTAGTTGATTTGACTCAGGGTGAAATACTTCATTTGCCAGGAGAAACGATTCAGGAGGTTTATTTTCCCATCGACTGTATGCTTTCGATTACTCTTACCATGTACGATGGCAGTACGATAGAAACGGGTTTGGTAGGCAATCGTGATGTTTTGGGCATTAATGCTTTAATGGGTAGGGCAGAAACTACTCACACAGAATATATCGTTCAGGTTTCTGGTCGAGCAATAAAAATTAATGCGTGGACGATGCGATCGCTGTTTTTGCAACATACAGAGTTGCAGGATATTATGCTACGTCATACCCAAGCGTTAATCGCTCAGATCTCTCAAACTGCTGCCTGCAATCGATTTCATTCTATAGAACAACGACTAGCACGCTGGTTGTTAGAAGCTTGCGATCGCAGCGAAACCCAAACAATCTACTTGACTCATGAATTTATGAGCAATATGTTAGGAGTGCGTCGTACAGGAGTAACTCTGGCTGCTAGCAAACTCCAGAATGAAAATATTATTCGTTACAATCGCGGTCACATAGAAATTATCGATCGCCAGAAATTAGAAGAGATTAGCTGCGAATGTTTCTGTACAGTCAAAGCAGAATACGACCGCCTACTGGGTACATTGAACAATGTTAAATGTTAAGCGAATACCGACAATTTTACTGTTGGAAGAAGATAATGATGTACGCGAACTATTGGTTGAAAGTATAAGTAGCCAAAATTATCATGTATTAGTTGCAGTAAATCAAGAAAATATAGTCGATTTGTTTCAAAATTTGATTGAACCTCCCGATATATTTTTAGTTAATCAAGTTAAAATTTCTCTGGAAGAATATTTAGCCACAATACGAGATATTTACCAGAAAAATATACTTTCAGCCGATACGCCAACAGTAATTTTAGCCGAGCGATATCCAGATTATTTAACAGGGACTGAAAAACAACTGGACGACAATATCTTTATAGTATATTTGAAAAACGCCAAGCAATTATGCGATTTGTTCTATCGTCTTTTAAACAATGAACAATGATAAATGCTCGCCCTCGACAATAATCTTATGCTTGCGGTATCCCTTTAGGGACAACGGGGACAGAGGCGTTTAGTTCGCCGCATGTACCCCCGCAACGGTTTTGCACCACAAGGGTATAACATCTCGCAATGTTAAATGTTAAATGATAAATGATAAATGATAAAGCTTTTTGTATTGTCGAAATGTTGTTCGATGAAAATAAGCGACCGTTCGATTATCGCTTTTTGACCATCAATCGCAATTTTGAGCAGCAGACGGGACTAAAGCAGGCTCTCGGTAAAAGAATGCGCGAGCTTGTTCCAAATCATGACAAACACTGGTTTGAGATTTATGGTGAAGTTTCGCTGACAGGTGAAGCAATTCATTTCGAGCATTTTGCTTCAGCTTTGGATCGTTGGTATGAAGTTTATGCTTTCCCTGTCGAGCAAGTAGAAAATAAAAACTCAAATGTGGCTATCTTGTTCCGAGAGGTTGAAGAGTTGCAGCCATTGGTAAAGACTATTAATAATCCTCGGTTAATCTCCGATCGAGAGTTTACTACTAAAGAATTCAATAAAATTTATCATCTCGATCTAGAAGGCAAATTTAGCTTTATCTCCGAACAACTATGCGAGAGGTTAGGCTACAGTCAAGGCGAACTTGTAGATAGGACGATCGCCGAGATAATGCATCCTGAAGATGTAGCCAAAAATCTGGATTTGTTAGCACGAATGGCTACTACTACTTTGCCCTATCGACTCAAGCAGCAGCTTCTTTGCCGAGACGGTTCGGCGATCGCTGTCAAAATTATTGCTTTGCCGATTTTCAATTTAGCCAAGGCGATTGAATGTATTCGCACCGTAGTTATAGATGATTCTAAAGCTCAAAGATTAGAATCTCGCCTCCAAAAAAGCGAAAGACGTTTATCTTGGCTGGCAGAAATCATTCAAGATGTATTTTGGGTATTAGATTACAAAAAATCTCGGATTGTGTATCTCAGTCCTTCTTATGAAAAAATTTGGGGACGTTCTCGTAATGAGATCTATGGAGATCGTACCTGTTGGATCGAGACAATTCATTCAAGCGATCGTCAAACATTTCTGGAAACTACTGCTAGTTATGATTATCTAAATGGCAAACCAGTTAAATATCGCATTCTTCGTCCTGATGGTTCGCTACGCTGGATAAGCGATCGCGGTTATGCCATCCGAGATAGTCAGGGACAAATCGACCAAATAGTTGGGGTTGCTAGAGATGTTACCGCACCCCGACAAACTCAACTTCGGCTAGAACGAAACAATCAGATTCTTAAACTGTTGTCCGATACTGCCATAAACTTACTGCAACACTCCAATCCTAACGAACAGATCGATAACTTATTAAATCGACTTATTCCACTGTTGCAACTCAAATGCTATTACTTCTATTTATTGACTGAAGACAAGATGCACCTGCAACTGGAACTAAGCCAAGGAATTGACGAAGCGACTCGTCATAAAATGCAGACAGTCAAACTAGACGAGTCTGTTTGTGGTATTGCTTTTAAATCTCAAGGACGATTGGAAATTCAAAACTTACAAAATATGTCCAGTCCACAATACGACTTACTTCGCAGCCTCGGCATCACCGCTCATGCTTGCTATACGGTAATAGTCAAAGATCGCGCTGTGGGAGCAATTTCATTTAGCAGAGATACAGACAATAGCTTTAATGCTGAAGAAATTACTTTACTACGAACCGTCTCAAATTTGGTATCGCTAGCAATGAGCAATTATCATTCTTAGATCCTGCTAGCAAAACGGAAGACACCGCCGAAATACTCAATGAACTACGGGTGGGTCAAAGCCGACATCCGATTGAGCCACTTTTTATAGGAAAATGGAAATGAAATATAAACAGCTAGGAAATACTCAAATTAGTGCGATTGGCTTGGGTGCAATGCCGTTATCCCTATCAAATCGTCCACCAGAAGCAGACGCTATTTCAGTCATTCATAAAACTCTCGATCTCGGCGTAACTCTAATCGATACGGCTGATGCTTATTGTCGAGATGGATTGGATAAACACCACAATGAAAGCCTGATTGCTAAAGCCCTGCAACAATACCCAGGTGATACCAGTTCGGTTATAGTTGCCACTAAAGGAGGTGTTATACGTCCTTATGGTAAGTGGGTTCGTGACGGCAATCCAGACCGTCTGCGGAAAACTATCCGTGAAAGCTATATGATTCTTAAAGGTTCTAGACCGATCGATCTATGGCAATATCATGCACCAGATCCTAACTATACGATTAAAGAAGCTTTAACTCCTGTCAAAGAAGCTGTAAATGAGGGGAAGATCCGCTATGTCGGCGTATCTAACTTTACGGTCGAACAAATTGAAGAAGCGCGTCAAATAGTAGATGTTGTTTCGGTACAGAATCAATACAATCCCTGGCATCGCCAACCCGAATTTGATGGCGTATTAGATTATTGCCAACGTGAAGGATTAATTTTCTTTCCCTGGAGTCCTCTGGGAGGAAGTAGTCGTGTTAAAGGTTTACAGGATATTAGAGTTATTGCCGAATTAGCTCAAGCAAGAGATGTTTCCGTCTATCAAATTGTTTTAGGCTGGTTGCGGGGTAAATATAGCTGTATCGTGCCAATTCCTGGTGCGAGTCGTTTATCTAGTATTGAAGATTCGGTTAAAGCAGCGGATTTGGAACTTTCTACTAAAGAGATAGAACGTATCGATCGCCAACTTTCTCAATAATGTAATAGTTATTTTTAAGTAAGAGAATTAGGTCGATGTCAATTGGAATGAAGTTAAGAATATAGAACAGTTACGAAAACACTCAAACCTATAAAAATATTAGCTCATACCTCTAGCCCAATACACTCTCGAAAAATTCAGTAATTTTGACCCAAGCGTCATCCGTAGCTACGGGGTCATATCGATAACCGTCATTCCGCATGAAAACATGGTCGGCTTTATACAGTAATGTTTCGTGGCGTACACCTGCTTTGTTTAAAGCTTGTAAAATCTTGTCACGACCTTCAGGAGGAACAAAGGAATCGAGACTGCCAAAAACAGTCAGAACTTCACCCTCTATCTCATCAGCGCGCTCGATGGTATCGGCTTTTCCTCGCCCTAATTCACCGTTATGAATTCCAGTCGGATAGCAGCACACAGTAGCTTTTACCTGGGATTGAAAAGCAGCTCGAAAAGCTAAGTGTCCCCCAATACAGAAACCTATAGTACCTAGTTTCTTAGATAGCACACTATCTTCATCCTTCAGCCATTCCAACACCGCCAGCCCATCTGCATCGTATTCGGCGATCGCAGTCCTTCGGGCATTGTCACTGCCACGCATCAGACCTAAATCCCCAGGTTCAATTGCCGTACCGATAGGTTCAGTGCGATGAAAAATTTCTGGGGCGGCAACTATATAGCCATATCCCGCTAAACGGTCTGCCAACAGCGTAATCGGTCTACCCAACTGGAAAATATCACCATAAAACAAAATGCCTGGGTATTGCCCTGCTGGTTCTGGCGCAGCAACATAGACGCGCATCAGGCTATCATCTACGGTTAACCCAATATTGCGCTTTTTAATCTGCATAAACTTATTCGGTGCTGTTAGTTGAACTAATATTTACTATTTATAAATATACAGGCGAGACAGGGTAATCGCATCAAAATATCAAGTCAAAATATGCCAGAATTAGACAAAATCTGAACTAGAAAATTATTATTCAAACCAGCTTGATAACGTTTCATTTTTAAGCTGCCCTGAGAATTATCTTGACGAAGCAAATTGAGAGCTAGCCTTTTAAGAATAGTCATGTTTCGCGGGGCATGAGCCTTGCGAATCCGAGAATCATCTTCAGAAAAAACCACGTCCAAGCACCAAGCGTGAGGCGTTAGCCTCACTAGTCGTCTTACGACGATCTGCGCGTATGCGCTGCATTGGTTTTCTACTCCCCAATGGCTGCGGATTGAAGCAGGAAAATCAGCAAAATTAGGTTTGAGAGAACTAAGAAAAAATCTTGTGCTGTGAGTAGTCTTGTTCCAAAGTTGGCGACTACTTTGCTCCACAATTAAAGTTTTAAGTCCAGCCCACTGTTTAATCCGCTTTGGATGGAACACCTGGTCGACTGGAACTGAAACAAAATATCGCTTTTCAATACGGTGATGTCCTGCTTCACAAATAAATTTCGCTGTGTGAACCGCTTTCTTCTCTAATTCATGTTGATGCCTTTCAAACCAATGATGAGCATCTTGAGCGAGAGTCGGATGGTTAGCTTTGAGAGTTAAGATATAGTCTGCACCTGCATCTCGAATTTGTTGAGCAATAGCTGTTTGAGTTCCCATCGCATCTGTAGTAACAATTGCGTTCTCCAAATCTAATTGTTCGAGCAAGATAGGAATTGCTTTTATTTCATTTGATTTTTGCTCTACTGCGACCTGTCCTAACACTAGTTGATGGCTGCTTGACCAAGCACTGACCATAACTAAAGACTTCAAAGAACTTTCTCGATCGTAAGAGCCATTAAGACTTTTACCGTCGATTGCCACAACCTCCAGTCCTAATCTGCCGACAATTATCTTTATCCATGATTGAAAGTTTCTTTCTAAAATTTCTGGATCTATCTGGCTGAATATTCTGCCGAAGGTATCATGTGAGGGTATTCCATTCGGCAGTTCGAGAAACGTGGAGAGCCATTCCTCTTTTGCTCTACCGTAGGTTTCGATCGCCACCCATCCGTCCGCTCCACATAGAATTGCCAAAATAGCGATCGCGATTATGTCTACCAGTTTGTGAGAGCTTCTGGTCACTACTCTCTGGTCTGGAATCTTGCCGAAATGCTCTTCTATCGATTCTTTCAGGGATTCCTTGGTCATGGGACTAAATATCTTATTCTCCCATTTTTTCCTCTATTCGTTTGATGCGATTACCCTGACAGGCGAGAGGACATACAAAAATTGAACCTGAAAATATCTGTAGGACATTAATTGAGATTATTTGCCCATATATTTATCCCTATTGACGGATGGTCATATAAGCGATTTTTGAGAACCTTAATTAAGGAATGATATTTTATCATTTGAGCTAGTAAATAAAATTAATTCCTACACAAATATAATTTACAAAAACTATGACTGCATTTTTCCTGCTAGAGATAGATGGCTGGAAAAACCGTAACAGTCTTTAATTCTTTTTCAGTGGAGTTCGACATAATGGTACAAACGCAAAGCAAAATAGACAGTTCACAGCACGAACAGATAGAGACAAAAAATCCGACAACTGGTCAAACTTACAAAGTTTACGACAAGCATACAAAAGAGTCAGCCGAAGGCATTATCGACAAAACCCACGAAGCCTTTCTAAAGTGGAGAGAAACCTCTCTAGAAGAACGCGCCAATATTATTCGCCAAATAGCACAGTGTCTTGCAGATAATAAAGATGAGCTAGCCAGAATGATGGCAAATCAGATGGGGAAGCCTATTTCTCAGGGCAAAAGCGAGGTGGATCTATGCGTAAATATTTGCACCTATACTGCCGATAACGGTCCTAAAGAACTCAAGCAAGAAGAAAGAAAAATTGCTAACGGTAAGGGGATTGTTTCTTACGAGCCAATTGGCGTTATTTTAGGAATGCAGCCCTGGAATTTTCCCTGCTATCAGGTCGTTCGCTACAGTATCGCCAATATTATGGCAGGCAATACGACCGCTCTCAAGCACGCCGAAATTTGTTGGTCAACGGCACAGAAGTTAAAGCAAATTTATGAAGATGCTGGCTTGCCCACAAACGTTTTTAGCGTCCTATATGTCGATGACGAAACAGTCGATGAGCTAATTTCCCACGAGAAGGTACGTGGCGTGACCATGACAGGTAGTGCCAAAGCTGGAAAAATTGTGGCTCAGGAATCTGGCAAGTATCTTAAGAAAACGGTTTTAGAATTAGGGGGAAGCGACCCTTACATTGTCTTGGAAGATGTTAAGCTTGATGAAATAATGGAGACATGCGTTCGGGGACGTATCAACAATGGGGGGCAAACCTGCATTGCTGCAAAACGCTTTATTGTTTTAGAAGATATCTACGACGAGTTTAAAGAAGAATTCGTAACAGCGATGAAATCGATTAGCTACGGTAATCCCGTTGATGATGAGCCAGATATGGGACCCCTCGCCCGTGAGGATTTGCGGAATAAGTTGCACGACCAGGTGCAGGAGTCAGTAAAAAAAGGTGCGACGGTTTTGTGCGGTGGCGAAATTGCTGACGGCGCGGGCTATTTTTATCCAGCAACCGTATTGGAAAATGTGAAGCCTGGTATGCCAGCCTATGACGACGAACTGTTTGGACCAGTTGCCACGTTAATTAAAGTAAGCAACGAAGATGAGGCAATTCGTGTTGCCAATGACCATCGATATGGTCTGGGGGGTGGGGTCTTTTCGGGCAACAAAGATCGCGCCTTAAAACTCGCTCACAAAATTGATACGGGGATGGTAAATGTGAATAGCTACAACTTATCGCAGCCTAGTATGCCATTTGGTGGTGTAAAGGAAAGTGGCTATGGTCGCGAACACGGAGGCTTTGGCATAAAAGAGTTTGTCAATATTAAGTCAATTATGATGAGCGACTAGAACAGATCGAAGTCTGATGACTCGATATTGCAGGAGGAATAATATTTTCGCTATTTAGGGTCATATTTCTTGGAGAAAGAACTTGCCAGATAACCCAAACTATAGCAATTGCTAAAACCGTATTTTCTGCAATCTCCATGAGATAACTCCAAATGCGCTGTTAGTTAATATTATTCCTCAAACCACGTAACTCCGCATAACCGATACTAATGGCATCAACATAAAAGCGATCGCAATTCTATCTTTAGTGCCATAGTCTAAACCAGATTATTTATCACAATAAATTAGAGTTCACAATACAGCAAAACTAAATTTATTATGTCTGACAACAAAAATGCCACTGGCAAAAGCGATACTGCTAAACCAAATACTAATGCAGAAGAAATGGATTTAGCTTCCAAACCAGTAGTTGATGCTAAAGCAATTTATGGAGAACCACCCGCAGCAAATGAAGAGTCTGCATCTGAAAATGAAGCTGCAAAAGGAGAAAAAGCATAGACTGTACGGCGATCGCTTTAAAGATGCATGATAGAAACGTTTGCATGAGTTTAAGGCATTAGCAACTACTCCACCAAAGACATCAAAAGCAACAAAAGCTGCCAGAAGGTATTGCCAAGAAGACCAGGATAAATAATCGAGATACCACAGTGCAAGATACATAGCTGCTGCAAACAAACTTATCAACCATACAAGATATCGTTCTATCTTCGATGCTCCAGTACCAACTGTAAAATCTGGTTTTCCTTCATAACTCCAGCCAATGATAGCTTCTTATATTTGTGTGGTTTTTATCATGACAACTTGTTTTTATTTGTAGCAATAGCGAGCGCGAGACTATTTTACGCCGTGTTTGCTGCAACTTCGCTATTCCCGATAATTAATAATGCAAAAGTAAGACTATTTTGCCAACGAAATTAGCCAGAATATTAGAGAAAAGACTTTTGCACAGCCATATATTAATGAACCAACAAATTATTAAAAACACGCTCACTCTCTTAAAAAGACGGATTCTACAGGCGATCGTATATTCGCTCATCATAGCTAGCAGTATAGGATTGCTAACAACTGAGCCATCAATAGCTGCTGAGATAGAATCAATTAAAGATGTTACCCCCGAAATAATTAACGATAGTCCTGCAATTCCTACTCCCGTAGAACAGGCGAACTTTGTTACTTCAGTTACCAAAACCGTCGAACCTGCGGTGGTTCAAATCAACGTTTCTCGTTCATTAGACGGGGTATTTTTGCGTCCTTTTTTCGGCAGACCCCCAGCTAATTCTGCTCGTCCCATGCTGCGGGGTGTCGGTTCTGGTTTTGTGATTGATGCTGATGGCTTGGTTTTAACTAATGCTCATGTGGTCGAACGCGCCGATAATGTTACCGTAACTTTTCAAGATGGTCGCATTCTCGATGGCAAAGTATTGGGTAAAGATCCCGTTACCGATGTGGCGGTGATTAAAGTAAATTCAGACAATTTGCCTGCCGTAACTATAGGCGATAGCGATCGCGTCGAACAGGGACAGTGGGCGATCGCTATTGGTAATCCTTTGGGCTTACAGGAAACCGTCACCGTTGGGGTAATTAGTGCTACCCATCGCTTTAGTCGCGATATTGGGATTCCCGATAAAAGAATTGGCTTTATTCAAACGGATGCTGCTATTAACCCTGGTAATTCTGGCGGACCTTTATTAAACGCTAGAGGAGAAGTTATTGCGGTCAACAGTGCTATTATCGGTGGCGCACAGGGTTTGGGTTTTGCGATCCCTATCAACACCGCGCAAAAAGTGGCATTGCAATTGATTGCTACTGGTAAAGTAGAACATCCTTACATCGGGGTCGAGATGGTTTCTCTAACTCCACAAGTCAAACAAAAGTTCAATCAGATACCCAATCGTAAACAAGGTATTAAAAGCGATCGGGGTATCTTAATAATGGCCATCGACCGTAATTCCCCTGCTGCCAACGCAGGACTACAGGTAGGTGATGTAATTCAAGCGGTTAATAACCAATCTGTTACTACAGCCGAAACCCTGCAAAAGTTACTTGACGAGAATGGAATCAATCGTCGAATGCAGCTAGAAGTCGATCGAAATAGCGAAAGTATTGATGTAACAGTCAAACCCCAATCTTTGCCTGTTTAGTATGTGGAATTAATCGGGCGTTACATGACACGACTAAAGTTATGAGTAAAATTTTTTCAGTAGTTCCCCCATGCTTGGGGGTTAGAGGGCTTTTTAAACCACATTTTTAAAGATGTTGTATTAGTGTAGTAGGCGATCGAAGAAAGTCGATCGCGGATACCGCGACCCATTAGCTTTAAAATAATTAAACTTCAACTTAAGCTATTTAATTCGCGATCGAGGTATAAAAAATTATGGCAGAAGAAGAATTAACGCAGAAAAAATGTACGGCTTGTAGTGGCGATGCACCCCCTGCTAGTAAAGCAAAAATCGAACAGCTTAAGCCTCAAATTCCAGACTGGGATATTAAGGACGAGAATGGCGAATTGCGCTTACAAAGGGTGTTTAAATTTTCTGATTTCAAGCACGCTTTAGACTTTACGAACCAGGTAGGAGAGAAAGCTGAAGAAGAGGGACATCATCCTACTTTACTGACTGAATGGGGTAAAGTAACCGTGACTTGGTGGACTCATGCCATCAATGGCTTACACGAGAACGACTTTATTATGGCAGCAAAGAGCGATCGCATTGCAATGAACATCGAACAATGAACAATGAACGGTGAAGAGTAAGAACGATAAATGCTAACTGTCAAATGTTAAATGCCAAATGATAACTGCTGATTGATAATTGCTCATTGCTCATTGATAAATGATATGACTGATTCCCGTTTAGTTTCGCAGATGCAGCAGCCGAGTTTTTATCCTCATGCTGTAGCGGACAAGATCGAATCTACGCAAACCCATGCTTCCTGGATATTTTTGACTGGGGATTATGTTTATAAGCTCAAAAAAGAAGTCGATTTTGGGTTTTTAGATTATTCAACCTTGGCTAAAAGAAAGCATTTTCTAGCAGAAGAACTGCGTTTAAATCAAAAAATTGCTCCGCAGCTTTATTTAGAAGTTATTCCGATTGGCAATGACGGCGATCGCTTGAGGTTGGGAGAGGGAAAAATAGTAGAGTATGCCCTCAAAATGCGTCAGTTTCCGCAATCCAATTTGTTTATTAATCTTTTAGATGCGGGAAAATTAGATAGCGATTGCCTGATAGAATTAGGTAAAATCGTAGCTCAATTTCATTTATCTGCCGAAACCAATGATTATATCAGTAGCTTTGGAACAGTGGCGCAAATAAAAGCTGCTTTCTCTGAAAACTATCAGCAATCTCAAAAGTATATTGGTATTCAAACTAAAGAGCAGTTTGAAGCCACTAAATCCTATACAGATTCTTTCTTTAATAACAAAGCAAACTTATTTCAAGAGCGAGTAGATCGACAAAAAATCAGAGAATGCCACGGCGATTTACACCTAAAAAACATTTGTCTTTGGCAAGATAAAATTCAACTATTCGATCGCATTGAATTTAATGAATCTTTTCGCTTTGTCGATACGATGTACGATGTTGCTTTTCTGGTTATGGACTTAGAAGCACGGCAAAAACCAGATTTAGCTAATGCATTTCTTAATAGTTATCTCGAATATACGGGAGACTGGACGGGGTTACTGGTATTACCCCTATATTTGAGCAGACAGGCTTATGTTCGAGCTAAGGTAAACTCGTTTTTACTCGACGATACCAAAGTCAGCGAAGCGGAAAAACAACAGGCTAGGGAAACAGCTAAACATTATTATCGACAAGCTTATAAATATACTCAAAATAGATCGGGTAGTTTGATTTTGATGTCTGGTTTATCTGGTTCGGGTAAAAGCACTGTAGCTAGAAAGATTGCCAGACAAAAAGGTGCAGTTCAAATTCGTTCTGATGCCGTTCGCAAACATCTGGCTGGGATATCTTTAGACGAGTCGGGAAACGATGATATTTACTCCCAGAGTATGTCACAAAAAACCTACGATCGCCTGGCAAAATTAGGCATAACGTTAGCAAAAGCGGGTCACACGGTCGTTCTCGATGCTAAATACGATCGTCTAGCTCATCGCCAGAAGGTCATTTCTCAGGCTGAAGATAATAACATCCCCATAAAAATACTTCACTGCACTGCACCCCTGTCCGTATTACGCGATCGCCTAAATCGTCGTCAGGGAGATATTTCTGATGCGGGAGTTAATTTGCTTGCCAGTCAACAAGCAAAGGCCGAAGCTTTTATCGCAGCAGAACAACAATACGTTACAACGATAGATACTTCTCTCGAAATTGATGCTATGCAGTTGCTTGCCGATCTTTAAAGCACGTCATCAATTAAAAAAGCGATGCCCTAAAGGATTCCCTTCGGTCACGCGCGTTGTCCCACAGCACATACGTGCAGATCGTCGTCGAGACGACTGGGGCGCATTCGCGCCCGTGGGATACCGCAAGCATATGGGGGAAACCCCCATACAGCCCCTATCGGGGCAAAGTTATGCTTTGCATGACGATGGCGCATATGCGCCGTGCGACTGCATTAAGAAGCGATCGCGCTTCGTCCTAAAGGAGTTTATCATGAATATTCCTTGGCACTGGGCATCAATAAAGCCAATCGCTTCGTTGACAATTCGATCGGGCTCATTAATCAGGCTCAAACTTTTCAATTCGATCGAGACGAATTACAGTATCGTCGATCGTTTTGCACCATTCTCCGTTATCACTAGAATAGACATCTACTATTCGACCTCTTATTTCAGTTGGCTCGTTGTTTTCATCTTTATAGGTTATCGAGCATTCTTTATCCATCGTTGCCGTTGCTCTGAGGCGATCGAACAGTTTGCTATCTACGGGAGCATAATCACTCATAATTCTGTCTTTGATGACGTTTACATATTTGATTCTATAAACTTAATCCCTACAAAACATCTATATCTAGACTGACTAAAAGTGAACATGGTTTATAAATCGGGAACTCCTTCTTACCTAACAGAACGATAACCTCCTACAATACCTTTTTTAGAAAAGACTATTTGCCAAAGCTGAATATTTCTAGCTCTAAAAGAACCTGCCATCGTGCAGAGATAATATTTCCAAAAGCGATAGAATTGCTTTCCGTATTTAGGCTCAAGCTGCTGCCAATGATGCTCGAAGTTGTCTAGCCAAGCCATCAAGGTGCGATCGTAATCCGAACCAAAATTATGCAAATCTTCAGTCACAAACAGCTTTTCACTAGCTCTAAATATCTGGACTAACGACGGTAGCATTCCGTTGGGAAAAATATATTTGTTGCTCCACTGTTCGCCATAGGTAACGCTGTAGCGGTTGCCAATAGTATGTAATAGAAATAATCCGTCTTCTTTGAGGCAGCGATCGACTATCTGCATAAACTGTCGATAGTTTTTATAGCCGACGTGTTCGACCATACCTACTGAGACGATGCGGTCGAACTGTCCCTCTAACCGACGGTAATCTTGCAGCAAAAACTCAATCGGTAAACCAGCGCACAGTTGTTGACCGAGTTCGATCTGCTTTTGAGAAATGGTAATACCGACACAGGATACTCCATAGTTTTCGGCTGCATATTTCATTAGGCTACCCCAGCCACAACCAATATCCAATAAGGTCATGCCCGATCACAACTGTAGTTTCTGACAGATTAAATCTAGTTTGGCTTCTTGGGCTGCTTCTAAATTATCTGCATCTCGCCAGTAGCCACAGCTATAGGTAAGTCGAGAATCTAACATCGCTTGATAGAGGTCGTTGCCCAGATCGTAATGCTGTTGAGCTACGCGATCGCTGCGAGAGAGAGTTTGTAAATTTTGTAGTTTGGTTTTGAGAACTGCTAACCAAGAAGTAAAATTACTATTGCCGACGTTATCTTGAAGTCTAGCCCGTAAAATCTTCGCAAACAGTTCGTCTAATTGGGGACAATCCCACCATCCCTCTACATAAGCTTCTCCCAAACCTAAAGATCCTTGGGCGATAATTCTTTGATAGAGATTTTCGTTGTGAACCTGTATGTCCCAAGGACGATTACGCTGTCGCGTAGCCGACCGATCGTCGTTTATTTTGATGTCTATTTCAGCTAAAACAGACTTGATATAAGAGCGAACATTAAACATAAAAGATTGAGAGGTTAAAAGAATAAGTACCGCTTCAGGTTTTATCTACGGCGAATTTTAGGACGCAAAAAGGGAAATAATGAGGCGAAGATAATTAAGTACGACAATAATTTCTGGTCGCCTCGCCCAGATGATGAAAATCAATTAGTAAAATATTCATCGCTCTTTTGATAGATACTTGCAATGAGCGATGATAAATATTCGATGATAAATGACACTAAAGATATTCTTCCCATCGATCGAATAGTCTTAGAATTATCCAGGTAACTAATGCTCCTACTAATCCTAAAAGCCATAAACCACAGCCGACTGTAATACCGAGTGCAGCAGCAACCCAGATTGCTGCTGCTGAAGTTAACCCCTTAACTCTGGACTCTCGTAAAATTGTGCCACCACCAATAAAGCCAATACCACTAATTACGCCAGAAATTGCCCGTCCTAAAACATCTAAGTTTTGCTGTGCTGCACCTATTTCGATGGGAACGAGTACAATTAGTGCCGAACCGAAACTAACCAACATATTTGTTCTTAATCCTGCTGGTTTATGCTGGGTTTCTCTTTCCAAGCCAATGATTGCACCAGCTATTAATGCTACACTCAAGCGCAATAAAATACCTTGCCAACCAATTGGATTAAAAGAATAAGTTTCTGGCATTTTTGAGTTTAAGGTTAACCAAGAGTTAATAAGTATGCTTTCAGATTTAAACTAAGCATACAATCGGTAAAAAGATAGAAATTTACGATGGAATTGCCCGTCAAAAAGCGATCGCGCAGTAAGAAATTTATCAGAGGTTGGATAAGTAGCAGAACAGCCTTGTCACAAAAAAGAATTTTTACGCAAAAGCTGATAGCATTCGCAAGCTTTGTCTTTCAAAGATTCCCGATTTAAAATCGTAATTTTACCACGAGCATAATTAATGCATCTTGCCTGCTGTAAAGAGCCTGCTGCTAAGGTTACGCCCGAACGACGAACTCCTAGCATATTACTGATAAACTCATGAGTCAGAGGCACTTGCTTCGATTGAGTTAAATCCTGAATTGTCAGCAGCCAACGAGCAAGACGTTCTTCAATTGTATGATGACGATTGCAAGCTGCTAATTGAAGAAGTTGTTTTAGTCTGGTGTCGGCATACATTAGCAACAGCCTTTGCAGTTCATTTCCCCGCTCGAACTCTCGTTTTAAAACCTCAGCCGAAATTTTCATAGCACTATCTTCAACCAGAACTAAAATGCGATGGTAGCTATAATTATTGCCAAAAATAACTGGAAGACCAACCATTCCCGTAAAGCCGATTAAACCAATCTCAACAGTCGAGCCATGACTCAAACTATAGGTTGAAGAAATTAGTGCAGAATTAGGAAAATAAACAGTTTCAATTTTTTCTGTAGCTTGATAGAGTATTGTTCCTGTAGCAAGAGAGGTAGGCGTTAAATGAGGCTCTAAACGTCGATATTCGTCTTTTGGCAAAGCTCTGAGAAGTTGATTAGGCGATCGCGAATAATTTTGTGGCATTAATTTTTTTTTTGTAGTCAGCAAAGAATATAAAACAGCAAGAACAGTCTTAATATCTAAGCATGAATTATATTCAACTTTTATTTAACTAAAATTGGCTATTAAGTTTTTTGGCAAATTGCGTTTAAATTGACCAACGGTCACAGCACAAAGGCTTGAGCCGCATGTGTCCGTCGTTGTACGGCGGAGTAATCTGTGACTAAAACCAGATAAACAACAAAGTTAAATAAAAAGGCTTGTCCTACAAGCCTTTTTATTTTTTATGATTTTAAATCTTTTTTCTGTTCGATCTCAAACGCAAGTAAAAATAATTTAATTAATTTACAATTATCTGGTGGTTCGAGAAAGTGATAGTTTACCAAAAATAGTTTAAAAGCAATTATTTTATCTATCCAAAGTTTGAATTAGTATCAAAATAACGGAAATAAATTATTACTATTGATGGATGAAATAAGCTATTTTTGTCGAGTCGATCGCGAATTAGCTCGTGACTATTTTCTGGCGATCGCTCGTAAATCTATTACTGATAAAAGCGATCGTACGGTAGTCAGTCTGTTAGGAATTTACTCGACCTATTTAAAAGTAATAATTTTTAACGTTTTGCCCGCTCATAGTTAAGTTTCTAATCTGATTCCTCTTAATATCGATATAGATTATTTACGCAAACAAAATACAGCGAAAGAAAGATTGATTAATAGCCAAAGTTTTTCAGAATGAAAATTGTAGATTAACAAGGTATTTATCATGGCTACCAACGAACTAAAACATGCTGTCGGCACTTTTGCAACTCGTGAAGATGCTAATTTTGCGCTGAGAGAACTACAAGAGGCAGGATTTAATATGGATCGAGTGTCTGTAATTGCGAAAAACCCCGAACCAAATACTCAAATGGGCGGTGCAGAAGTTAAATCCGCCAGCGAGCAGGCTGAAGGTGGCGCAGGAGCAGGAGCTACCGCAGGTGCAGCTACGGGAGGGTTGATGGGTTTAATCGGCGGTTTGGGTGTAGTCGCTCTTCCTGGTGTCGGTGCAGTAGCCGAGTTAGGTGTGGTGTTAGCAAATACTTTGCTAGGAAGTGGCATCGGTGCAGCAGGTGGTGGTTTAGTCGGAGCATTAATCGGCTGGGGAATTCCCGAAGATAGAGCAAAATATTACGACGAAATGCTATCTCAAGGTAGATATGTGGTTCTCATGGAAGGAACACAAGCCGAAATAAGCGGTGCAGAAGCTATTCTTAAAAACAGACGCATTCAAGACTGGAGCGTTTATGGCGCGATGGGTGCAAACACTACTTATCCTTCTACTGGCATGGGTATTGTATAGGATTCAATTTTTTAGAGAGGCGTTTAACTCAGCGTCTCTTAATTTTGTTTTGTTTATTTTTACCAAAAAACACGCCATAAGCGGGTATTTCTACCGTGTTATCATATCTGCGATTGGTGAAATCCGATTCATTAGCCTCAACGCATTCGGGATAATCTGACAGATCGTGATGTATTGGTTCGGGACTAAGATTAAATAAGCAGATCAAATGTTGCTCGTCGCATTTACGGCTAAAGCCCAACAATGGTTCGGGCGTATTGAGTAAGGTTAGATCGCCTTGAAGTAATGCTGGCTGTTGTTTGCGCCAGCGCAATAAGCGACGATACTTATTGAGCAATGACATCGATCGCTGTTCTTGTAAATCTACAGCAAAAGCAAAATGTTCTTCGGGAATGGGCAACCATGACTCTTTAGCGGTAGTGAAACCAGCTTGATGTGCTTCTTTTTGCCAAGGCATTGGGGTACGACATCCATCTCTACCTAAGATACTGGGATAACCAGCCAAGCCAAAAGGATCTTGCATCTGTTCGTAAGGAATATTTGCTTCGGTTAAACCCAATTCATCTCCCTGGTAGATACAGCAGCTACCTTTGAGAGCCAGAATTAAAGCAGCAAGTAAATGCTCGAAGGCTTCTTGGGTGAAGCGATCGCCTGTTTGATATTTTTGCCAGCGGGTTTTGAGACGGGGAAAATCGTGTGTCCCCGCCGTCCAGCAGATTACGCCATCTTTAAAGTAGGCTTCAGTCTTTTGAATCATCGATCGTAGTCTGGTATAACTAAAGGGCGCATCTTCCATCAACTCTGAGTTATACGCCATGTGTAATCTCTCCTCACCCCGCACATATTCGCTAGAAGTAAGCATGGCATCTTCGGCACTACTAATTTCGGCTAGAGTAGCTGTCCCTGGATACTCTGACATCAGTTTCCGTATCGGTTCAAGCAGTTTGATGATTTCTGGCTGATTGAAATTATGGATATTGTGTAAGTCGAAAAAAGGATCGTTTTTACCCGCACCTACAGGACGTGGCATCTCTGGAGGACGGACTGGGTTATCTTTTAAACTGCGATCGTGCAAAAAGAAATTGACTACATCGAGACGGAAACCATCCACGCCCATATCTAACCAAAACTTAGCGGTATCTAAAATAGCCGCCTGTACCTCTGGGTTGTACCAATTAAGATCGGGTTGCGAGGTTAAAAAGCTGTGTAAATAATACTGCGATCGCGTTTCATCCCATTCCCAAGCACTACCGCAAAAGGTTGCCCGCCAGTTATTAGGTGGCGAACCATCTGGTTTAGCATCTTCCCACACATACCAGTCTGCTTTGGGATTATCTTTGCTGCTGCGACTGGCGATAAACCACTCGTGTTCTTCTGAAGTATGATTCCACACCTGATCGATGAGAATTTTTAAATGGCGATCGTGTGCTGCTGCAAGTAAAGTCTTAAAATCATCCATCGTGCCAAACATCGGCTCGATCGCCCGATAATCGGAAATATCATAGCCGAAATCTTTCATTGGCGACTGGAAAAAAGGCGAAATCCACACCGCATCTACGTTAAGACTGGCAATGTAATCTAATTTCTGAATAATCCCTGGTAAATCTCCTATACCATCGCCGTTACTATCAAAAAAGCTACGAGGATAAACTTGATAAATAGCAGCACTACGCCACCAATCATTTGCTTGAGATTGTGTTTGAATGGGTATCATGAATAGGGTAGGGTATTTGGGATTAACAGAAATACTAAACTCTATTTAATTATTTGCAATTGAACCACCGCAGTAGATTCAGCTTCTATTATCTTGGCAGATTCCGTTTCGACTGTAACGGTAGAAAAAATAAGCACTGCACCCATAACCGCCATAATCGCATTTTCGGCAAAGCTCACAACACCCAACGGTGTTCTCGAACCCCCTCCAACACAGGCACAGTTAAGGTCTAACTTATCGATATAAACTGCTTTAAATACCGAAATTCCTCCGCTGACACCAATTACCAGAGAAGTTATTCCCGTAGCCAATGGTGCAATCCCTGATAAAAAGCCCAAGCCGATCGCCAGTTCGGCAAAAGGATATATCTTGGCATAAGGTCTAATTCTTTTGGTTATCAAGTCGTATTTCTCAAAACCCTCGGCAAAAGATTCAATGTCCATCAACTTTAAAGATGCCAGCAAGGAGAGAGAAAAACCCATAAAGCCAGTTATTCCAGCAGTAGTAGCCAAAGCCATTAAGCCTGCGGTAGAAAATACCGCAATTACGGGAACATAAGAAGTTTCATCCCCTTCGCTTTCCACTTCCACATCTAGTTTGTCAGCCAAATCGCTATAGCCGCCAATTCTCTCCTCACCAAAGAAAATCTGGGGTGTAGTTTTAACATTATGTTTGGCTTTAAACGCCTCTATTTCTTGGCGAGATCGCAATTTATGGTCTTCAAATTCAATATTTTTTTCATCGAGCAAGTTGACTGCCTTTAATCCCCAAGGACATTCGTGTTCGGGGGTTAGCATTCGGTATAGTCGGACTTTTTCTTTAGTTGCTGTATTAGCCATAGTTATAATTCAAAATATCTTAGGTAGATATAATTGGCGTACAGCCGACATACGTGCAAAATAGGACAAGATGTAAAGTAAAGTAAACGATGCCTTCCGTTCAATCGAGCCAAAACTCCTGAAATCGCTTTGGAGAAAGCTCTGTATAGCGAACAGTATGTTGAATATTGCGATGACCAAGATACCCTTGAATCGCCCTGGTATCATGACCTCGACTCGCCAAATAAAAACCACAGGCGTGTCTCAACATATGAGGATGAACAGTCAAAGATAATCCTGCTTTAACTCCTGCGCGTTGGATAATCCCTCTGGCAGTCGCAGCAGCCATCACTGCACCTCTCTCTGTTACAAAAAGATAATTTGTATCAGGATACTTTCTCTGTAATTGTCGTAAAGCTCGAAGTTCCACACCCCGTAGTGGATGAGTCGAACTGACACCATTCTTGAGCCGATTGATGTAAATTGTGCCAGCAGTAAAATCAATCTGTTCCCACCTCAAAGCTACCAACTCCGATACTCTCAATCCATGACGGTAAGCCATTAAAATCAGGGTTGAATCTCTTGAGGGATGTCTGCCCACTTTTTTGGCAGCAGAAATCATTGCCGTCACTTCAGTCGGAAACAGATGTTCGCGAGAACGTTTGTCTTTGTTAGAAATTTTCGGAGGAGGAGCAGTACGTGGCATTTTTCCCAACTTGCCCATAAATGATAGTTGGGCATAACTAAGTAGGGTACGAAAAATTAACTCCTCACACCTGTAATAATAGAGAACATCCCCATAAATGGTTGTTTTTGGAGATGTTTTGCAATGTTCTAGTTACTTAAGAAATGAAAATTTTCTAAGGCATCGTGTAAAAACAACTTGAACAATTAGATGGCAATTAAGGGTTTGATAATATAATTCCACTCGCCATGAAAAGTGTCTCGCTCGATAGCAATAGCATCAAGTTCAGTGTCTGTAACTTTAATTCCAGTTGGGTAAAGATTTTGGTCTAATCTAGCTTGGACTTCTAGTCCTGCTTTGGTTTTGGTATTACGAATAAGATTAATCACGACCTGTAGACTAGTTAAAGGTTTACCTCGCCAGTTTTGAGTGATGTAAGAAAAAAGGCGATGCTCAATTTTATTCCATTTACTTGTGCCAGGAGGAAAATGGCACACATGAATAGATTTACCGATCTCAGTAGCTAATTCTTGCAATTTTAATCTCCACAATCGAGTGCGATAGCCATTGCTACCTCCACAATCTGCCGTAATTAGAAGATGTTGACTATTTGGATAAAGAGGTTGTCCCATTGAGTACCACCAATGACGAATAGACTCGACAGCAAACTCTGCTGTGTCATGATCGATGCCAACATTGACCCATCCTTTATTCCAAGTTAAATCATAAATTCCATAGGGTATTGCTTTTCCTAAGTTCGGGTCAACGAAATCATGCATTCGTACTTCGACTGGTTGTTCTTTTTGGCACCACTCACTCCCAGCATTTTTGAAGTTGCCGATTAACTCTTTTTTCTTCGTATCGACGGAAATTACTGGTTCAAACTGGGATTGGAAACTCTTGACCATCCCAGAAATATGCAAAAACTGTTCGTCGCGATCGATGTGAGATGAACCGTCACGAGTTTTTCGATTCGATTGCAAGCTGTAGCCGAGAGTTGAGAGTAAATTATAGACACTTTTCGGACTAATTCTGTGTCCCCCTTTGTTAAGTGCATCAGCCAGTTTGACCACGCTTTTTGAAGTCCATCTCAAAACCGACTCAGGATCTCCCAATGTCATTGGTTCAATCAGGCATTCTAGGTCAAACAGCAACATTGCATCCTGTTCTTCGAGTAGTTTTCTTCCTCCCCCTAAGACACGAATTCTTTGATCGCTTTGTTTTGCTTTGACTAAAAGTGATTCCTCTAATAAACTTATTCCCGCATGAATCGTTGTACGGGATAGCCCTGTTGCCGAAGATACCTGGCTAATTCCTCCCCATCCCAAGCTACGAGCTTCAACTGCTGCCCAAATACGACGTGTTTTCTCGTTTAAGTAAGGCGACAACTTTTCATACTTGTTTTTAATCTTTTCAATTATCTGATTATCAGACATTCTCAGGCTTTTCTGGCTTACATTCTCATCATCTAACCTTTGAGATAATTGTTCAAGTTATTTTTACATGACTCCTAATGTCCGCTTTATGGGCATCATTTTAAAGAGATAATTTAATCTGTTTCTGTAAACTTATCCTGATTTTTCATCCTTGTGGCCTCCATTGAAAGAACGGCTTATCCTCGTTTTAAGCGTTACTATACTCTCGCCCAACTCCAAAAAACCTATACTCCCAGTTCAACAGAAATAGCTTTTGCCCGCTCTAATACTCAGGGAGACAAGAATTTCTTCAACTTGATAATTTTGCTCAAATCCTTTCAGAGATTGGGTTATTTCCCAAATTTAAAGCAAATATCCCAAGATATTGCCAACTATCTGCGAGATTATCTTAAACTGTCCGAGAATATAAATATAGGCTATGACCAATCTCGAACACTGTATCGTCATAAAAAGGAAATTAGAGCTTATTTTCAGGTAACTGCTTTTGATAAACAGGCGCGACATCTCATCAGTGAAGCAGTTTCTAGCTCTGCGGAGATAATGGATAATCCTGCTGACTTGATTAATGTGGCCATCGAAATATTAGTCAAAGACCGCTACGAATTGCCTGGGTTTAATAGTTTGAATCGCCTAGTATGCCGTCTGAGAACCAGAGTCAATAACCAACTTTTTTCTCAAGTCACTCAACAACTTGATGACCAATATCTTAGTCGTCTCGATAGTCTTCTAGAGAACCATCCCGTTCACCAAAGGAGTCCTTACAATGACCTGAAAAAACCCCCTAAGAAATCAACCCGCAATCATCTCAACGATTTACTAGTACACCTAACCTGGCTGGAAACTTTGGGGGAAATATCTCCTTATCTAGAAAAAATTAATCCCTCGAAAATTCAGCATTGGGCAGCAGAAACCAAATCTCTAGATGCTTCGGAAATCAAGAAAATCACCCAACCCAAACGAGCAACTTTATTACTCTGCTTAATCTATACCAATGGAGTCAACACCAGAGACTATCTGGTGACGATGTTTCTCAAGCAGATGAAGAAGATTCATAACAAGGCTAAAGAAAAACTAGAATTAATTCGCCAGCAACTCCAAGAGAGAGTGGAAACTGTGGTCGGGGTATTTGCTAATGTCCTACCGTTTTTTGCCGACGAATCTCCCGAAGCTCAGTGGTCACAGGTCAAACAGATTTTGCAAGCAGGGGGTGGAGTAGACCATTTGCTATCAGAATGTGATGCCATCAATGCCTATCAGGGGAATAACCACTCGCCTTTGCTATGGCAATTCTATAAAAGTCATCGCAGTGCTTTTTTTCGTTTGATTAATGCTCTTGAGCTTGAATCTACCAGTACGGATTTGACTTTAATCAAAGCGATTCAATTCCTAAAAGATAACTCCCATCGTCGGGGTAATTGGCTTAGTAGAGAGGTCGATCTTTCTTTCGCTTCGGTTGAATGGCAAAAGTTTGTGGTGTCGGGTCAAAAAGATAAAATATCCCGCCGTCATTTTGAGGTTTGTGTCTTTTCCTACCTAGCTTCTGAATTAAAGTCAGGAGACATTTGTGTAGCAGGCAGTCAAGACTATGCCGACTACCGAGAGCAGTTATTGCCTTGGTCGGATTGTTTACCTCTTCTAGATGAATACTGCGATAATTTAGGCTGGCCCAATAACCCTAATGATTTTGTCGAGTATTTAAAATCTTGGCTAGATGAGACTGCCAAACAGGTTGATGACGGCTATCCTAACAATAGTCAGATAGTCATCAGTGAAGAAGGAGAACCAGTCTTAAAACGCCTCAAGAAAAAGGCAGACAATGCCAGTCTCAAAGCTTTGGAGTCCTTGATTGAAGAGAAAATGCCAGAGCGAAATCTGATTGATATTCTCAAGAACGTTGATTACTGGACAAATTTCACACGGCACTTCGGGCCACTATCGGGTTCAGATCCTAAATTACATAGAGCAACCGAACGCTATTTATTAACCCTGTTTACCTATGGCTGTAATCTTGGCCCGTACCAAGCAGCCCGTCACATGAGAGGTTTAGCGACGGCTCATGAATTGTCTTTTGTCAATCGCCGACATATCAACTTGAGTAAGCTAAATTCTGCTTTGGTTGATATTCTCAATCGCTATCATGTTCTGGAATTACCCACGTTTTGGGGTAAGGGGACATCGGCTGCAGCCGATGGCACAAAATACGATCTCTACGAGCAAAATTTACTGTCGGAATACCATATTCGCTATGGTGGTTATGGTGGAATTGCCTATCATCACGTGGCTGATAGCTATATAGCACTCTTTTCTCATTTTATTCCCTGTGGTACTTGGGAAGCGGTTTATATCATTGACGGTTTGCTGAAAAATTCATCTTTGATTCAGCCAAAGACTCTTCATGCCGATACTCAGGGGCAATCAACTCCCGTATTTGCTCTCTCTCATCTGTTGGGTATTAAATTAATGCCACGCATTCGTAACTGGAAAGACTTAACTTTCTATCGTCCTGACAAAAACACAACTTATCAACATATTGATTCTCTCTTCTCTGATTCGATTAACTGGAAATTAATTAAAACCCACTGGCAGGACTTATTTCGGGTGGTTTTATCCATTTCGACTGGTAAAATTTCTTCTTCGGTTTTGTTGAGAAAATTAGGAAACTACAGTCGAAAGAATCGCTTGTATAAGGCTTTTCGAGAATTGGGTCGGGTGGTAAGAACGGTTTTTCTCTTGGAGTATATTTCTGATGCCAAACTCAGAAGGCAAATCCAGGCAGCCACCAATAAAGTTGAATCCTATAACGGCTTTTCCAAATGGTTTTGTTTTGGCGGTGAGGGAATTATTGCCAACAATGATCCAGAAGAGCAAGAGAAAATCATCAAGTACAATACCCTGGTGGCTAATGCAGTTATTTTTCAGAATACAGTGGATTTAACTGAAATTCTGCAACAATTGAAGAGAGAAGGATATTTAATCGATCCAGAAGACATTAAAGCTATAAGCCCTTATTTGACCGAACATATCAAACGATTTGGTGATTATTGGCTTGATATGGATATTTTCCCCAAGGCTTTGGATGAAATGATGACTCTGGGTGTTTGAGGGGTATTTGTTACATTACTTAACATTGTGTCCTATTTTGCACGTATGTCGGCTGTACGCCTAATTAGTCTAAAGTCTCTAGTTGACTGTAGAGTCAAGCATTTATTAATGAGCAATTACCACTGTTTACTGTTTATGCTGCTGCCATCTGACGGCAAGACTCTGCACAACGGCGACAAGATTCCGCACAGCGTTGGCAGTGGTCGCTATCGTGCTTGCTACATTCTTCTGCACAAAGTTCACAAGCATCGGCACATACACCGCACATTTGAGCCTGAACAGAAGAAGATCGCATCATCAAACGCGCACACAGGGTGCAGGTATCAACGCAGTCACGACATCTTTTGATACATTCAGACATCATCTGCGCCATATCACTGTTAAGACAGGCAGTAGCGCAGTTTTCGCAATCTTTTAAACACTCCAAACAAGCTTGAATGCAAGAATCTAGATTAGATGTTTGAGTAGTAGCCGTCATAATTTTTTTTCTCCTAACTATCATAAAAACTTCTCAGGAAAATCGAAACTTCAGTTGCTTTTTAATTAGAAATAATTTGTTTGTTTCTAATTCAACTTAATAAGTAGATTATTTTTCTGAATCTAAATTGGCAAAGAAGACTCCATAACTAGGTATCTCCAAGGTACTTTTCCATATCTGCCAATCAAAACCCAAATTATTTTTTGGTAGATATTTACCGTGAACTGATAAATCGTACTTGACCGACTCGTCGCTGAGGTTAAACAGACAGAGCAAACGCTGTTCGGCATATTCTCGAATAAAGCCAAGCAGGGGTTCTTGTGTATCTAATAATTTAAAATTTCCTGCAATCAGAGCGGGTTGTTGTTTGCGCCAGTGGAGCAGTCTGCGCCAGGTATTGAGTAAGGAATGAGGGTCGGCATTTTGTACGTCAACTGCTTGATTAAAATGCTTTTTAGGTACTGGTAGCCAGGGTTCATCTTTATCTGTGAAGCCAGCATTAGGTTTATCTGATTCCCAGGGCATTGGAGTTCGCGAGCCATCTCTGCCTGGTACGATAGGATAAAGCTCTTTGCCAAACAGGTCTTGTATTTTATCCTCTGGTATATCTTTAGGAATCTTTGCCTCATCTAAACCTAGCTCATCTCCCTGATAGAGACATAAAGCCCCTGGTAAGGATAATAATAAAGCTGCGATCGCATAGTAAAATTCATCGGGATAGGGTTGTCCGTTAACGTCTACTCCCGTCCAGCGAGACTTGAGACGACCGTAATCGTGATTGCCTACCATCCAACACTGACCACCTTCGGGAAAATTAGCTTGGACTTTTTCCATCGTCTGACGCATTAACCTAGCACTAATCGGCTCGTCTACCAGTAAGGCACTGTTATAAGCCAAATGCAGGCGATTGGCTCCCGTTACATATTGGCTCGATAGTTCGATCGAATCTTCACACAGGGTTACTTCTCCCAGCGTCACCGCATCTCCATGTCGTTCGCACAGTTCGCGAATGGGATTAATTGCCTCTAAGTTTTCGGGACGACAGAAATTGTATTGAAACATATGTTCGACCATCGGGTTATCGGGATCTACTCCATCGGGAAAGATGCCGTTGTCGGGACGAACTGGATTATCCCGCAGATGTTTATCGTGGACATAAAAGTTAACCGCATCCAGACGAAAGCCATCGATACCGCGATCGAGCCAGAATTCAGCCTGACGGAGTATCTCAGCCACGACATCGGGGTTATGCCAGTTTAATTCTGGTTGACTGGCAAGAAAGTTATAAAAGTAATATTGTCCTCGGACTTCATCCCACTCCCAGGCACTTTTACCCATAAATGCCGAAAGCCAGTTGTTGGGAGGCGAACCATCCTCTTTACCATCTGCCCAAACGTACCAGTCTGCCTTAGCATTATCTCGGCTTTTACGGCTTTCTATAAACCAGGGATGCTGGTCGGAAGTATGATTCCAAACTCCATCAATCAGAACCTTAATCCCGAAGGCATGAGCTAGCTCTAACAGGCGATCGAAGTCTTTAAGATCGCCAAACAGAGGATCGATCGCCCGCATATCCGTAATGTCGTAACCCATATCTTCCATAGGCGATTCAAAAATCGGACACAGCCAGATCGCATCTACCCCCAAAGAAGCAATATAGTCCATGCGGGCAATAATCCCATTGAGATCGCCAATGCCATTCCCCGTCGTATCTTGAAAGCTGCGGGGATAAATTTGATAGATTACGGCGTGCTGCCACCAATGACCGTTATGTTGCTGATTGTTAGCATCTTCCCAAGTCCATGCCCGACGGTTGATTACGGGATTTTTCCACCATTTAACACTAGTTATCATTGCATTTATTTATAGTTTTTGTAATTGAAAAACAATATTTAAAGACAATATTTATTAGCTGCGTATTAGCAAGTAATAATAAACATGTTTAAATTTATGAAGCGAATCTGCTTATCGATCGCGATTCAGCTCGTGCTTATGTTTATATTTGTTTAATAATTGTGGCAAAATTAGCGATCCCCGCTCATCTTTCTCTGGTTATAAATAACTATTATTGTTAAGTTATATGAATTGGATAAAATACTCAAATGTTTGCTACAAATAATATCGCTTCTTAGCTTTATGCCTTGAGTTTTATTTCTAAAAGATTTTCTTCGATCGCACTTCCTTGGGGCGCAATAGCAAATAAAAATTATCTTTTGGGCTTTAACTTACTTAATATTTAATTGAAAAACTATGATTTTCTAAATTGATAGGGTTTAAGGGCAAAAATTAACGTAATGGTTCTTTTTTAATAAAGCAATAAAGAGCCAGAGTAAATAGCTTCATTTATATGTCTTTTAGCTGAGGCTAACCAAAAATAAGAATAATAGGATCGTATATATAGTCAACTCAATTTTAAAATATCTTTTTTAAGATATCTTTTTTAAAATGTCTTTAACAATAGAGCAACAAACCAAGCGGGTTTTGGTGGTAGATGATGTAGCAGATAATTTATTTTTGGCGCAGTTTTTTCTCGAAACCGAAGGGTATGAAGTAAGTGTAGTCGAAAGCGGAAAAGCTGCTCTTATGTAGCAACAGAAATAGTAAAGCCAGACATAATCATTTTAGATCTGATGATGCCAGAAATGAATGGCTATGAAGTAATAGATTATTTACGTCACCATCAAAATGTACCTAACATTCCCATTCTCTTAATGACTGCCAATCAAGAAGTTAGTTATGAGGATGCTAAAAGCGCGGGTGCAAACAATCTGGTTTATAAACCTTTAGATTTAACGCAATTTCTGACAAAAGTTAAATCGTTTGCTGTTTAATCTGATGGTAGCAGTGGCGCAATTGCGGAAATCAACTCATCAACATCTCAAACACCCGCTTAATTTTTTTCTAACACGCCAAAAAATGCCCCGTAACCAGGAATTTGAACTTTATTCCCCTGCCTTTTGGCGGTAAAGCCAGAACCTGTGGTGTTTTCGCAGTTGGATGGCAACTGATAATCTGCAACCTCTTCACTAAGATTGAACAGACAAAGCAGTCGTTGTTCTTCCGACTTGCGAATAAAGCCTAAAATTGGCTCGTCTGTATCTAAAATTTCATAGCCTTCTCTGGTTGTTAAAGCAGGCTGCTGTTTTTGCCAATGCAGCAAACGTCGCCAGGTATTTAACAGAGACTGCGGGTCTTTACTTTGGGCATCTACCGCACGATTTAGATGAGCTTGGGGAATGGGCAACCAGGTTTCATCGGCAGTGCTAAAACCCGCATTCTGAGCCGATTTTTGCCAGGGTATCGGGGTTCGCGAACCATCTCTTCCTTTAACATCGGGATATAGGGCTTTGCCAAAGGGGTCTTGAATTCGAGCGACGGGAATATCTTCGGGAATTCGGGCTTCTGGTAGTCCTAGTTCGTCTCCTTGATAGAGACAAAAAGCACCTGGTAGGGAAACTAACAAAGCTACAAAAAGATGATAAAAATCTTCGGGATAGGGTTTACCATCAGCATCTTTGCCCGTGAAGCGCGATCGCATTCTGCCATAATCGTGATTGCCCACCATCCAGCAGTTACCCCCATGGGGAAAGTGATGCTGAATTTTCTTCATAATGCCCCGCATCAACTCGGCACTAATTGGTTTATCCACCAGCAAGGCACTACTATAGCCCAAGTGCAGCTTATCTTCCCCCGAAGCATATTTTCCTGAAAGGGCGATCGAGTCTTCGGCTAGGGTAGTCTCTCCCAAAGTAAATACTCCTGGATAGCGATCGACAAAGGCGCGGATTTTCTTAATTACATCAACCACTTCGGGGCGACAAAAGTTGTATTTAAACAGTTGCTGCACCATCGGATTATCTGGGGGAATGCCATCGGGTAGAGATGCATCATTGGGACGTGGGGGATTATCTCTTAGCTATAGATCGTGATAAAAGTAGTTTGGGGCATCGATGCGAAAGCCATCTACACCTTTATCTAACCAAAATTGAGCTACGTCAAAGATAGCATCGACCATATCGGTATTATGCCAATTAAGATCGGGCTGGCTTTTAATAAAGTTATAAAAATAAAATTGTTGCCTAGTTTCATCCCACTCCCAAGCACTTTCCCCTACGAAAGAAGATAACCAGTTATTTGGTGGTGAACCATCTGCTCGAGCATCTTCCCAGACATACCAGTCTGCTTTGGAATTATCGCGACTGCTTCGGCTTTCGATAAACCAGGGATGTTCGTCGGAGGTATGATTCCAAACTTGGTCGAGCATCACTTTTAGTCCTCTAGCATGACAAAGGGCTAACAGGCGATCGAAATCTTCCATCTTGCCAAACAGAGGATCGATCGCCCTCAGATCGGTGATGTCATATCCCAAGTCTTTCATTGGGGACTCATAGATCGGCGAAAACCAAATCGCATCGATACCCAAAGCAGCAAGATAATCGAGTTTATCGACAATTCCATCTAGATCCCCCGAACCATCACCGTTAGTATCCAGAAAACTCAAAGGACAAATTTGATAAATTAGGGCGTTTTGCCACCATTCGATCTGAGGCATAGTTAAAGGTACAATTCAACAATTATGTTTACACTTAATACTACTTCGACATCACGACCGTTTAATTTCGATCTCAAAGTTTTTAGCCGTTAGCTTTTCAATCACGGATACCGCTACGCGACACGAAGTTATTTGCCCTAAAGAACTTCCTTCGGTCGCGAAGCTTATCCTTTGGAAGTCCTTTAGAACATATAGCTTTTAAGCCTTGGCTTGGACGGCATAAAAGCGTTACTGAGTATAAGACTCTGTTCGATCGAAACTAATAACTAACAACTATGGCGAAGCCCTTTATTTTATCCATTAGAAGACCAAATTACACCTGTAAGCTGTAGTAAATAAATGATGGCGAAAGCAGCAAAAAAGAGTCCTGCCAACATGACAAACCCGAAAGTAAAGAAGCCATTACCGTAGCAATTTTCTCCAGCCAGGCATAACGACCCCAAAGCAAGATCGTCATAGTAGTAATTACAACTACAACCATCCAATATCGAGGATCGCCTGGCAGTACCAATACAGTAGCTGTAGCTGCTGCTCCAGCTAGTCCAGCAACCGAACCTACCGACACAAATAATTGGGGAATCAGAATTAACCAGACCGCCCAGTTTTTCGGTCCAGGCAACTTTTTAAAACCATCTAGTATCGTCGCTCCAGTACAGACGGCAAAGCGTCCAATTTCTCTGTTAACAAACCACTTGAGCAAGACTGCTGCAATCATTGCCCAGACAAATGTATAGCCGTAGAGAGAACCGACCCTGGGAGGAAATAGAATTTCTCCAGCTCCACCCGCACTGGCTGCAATAAAAATAAAACCAGGTCCGACCCATTAAAGCCGTTGTTTACCTCTAGGGGGTTTGGAGATTATTGGTTCGGCGTTATTCCCTTCTAAGTTAGCGTTTGACGTTCCGAAGCGATCGCTCTTTTGACTCATCTATTAATTTCTGTATAGTGTAATTCAGGACAATTTTGTCAGCGGTCGAGAACAAGGTTCGTAACATTTTCAAAGTACAATGAGGTAATTTTTTGATCATCTACCTAAAGAAAGAAAGGGGGTGGTCAAAAAAATGTGGGGATGAATTGTAACAGTGAACGAAGTACCAAATAGCATCAATATGATAGATAGGGTGAACTAATATCTCTAAAGAATGTAGATGATAAATCTTCTGTTCGACTGCTATTTTGCGAACTTGTAAAATATCTTTTATAGCAATCCTAAATCATTTGTGATAGAGCAAATAGTTTAGCTCCTGCCTTCTGCCTGCTACCTTTTGAAAATAACTTATGTTCATAAATTAAATAGAATTGCTATATTTATTTTATTAAAAATAGTCAATTGCTAATAGCTAATGTTTTTAGGCAAAGGTCAAGAATTTATGATTATTTTAGCGAATAAAAACCTTGGAAGCTTGAATAATTATCTTAGCTTTTCAACATTTGTAAATTATCTATTTTGTCCTTCAATTGCTTCTAACTAAAGTCATATCACTAATTATAAATAATGCTCGAAAATAATGCTCAAAGAGGTTTTAAATTTACAGGAATAAATTATTAATAATGGTAGATGAGATGAGCAACTTCAGTTGAGACAATGTTTTTCAACCTTCTCAGATGTCAGAGAGACCCCTCGGTAAATTTATTCTCGATAATAGTTATTGTAAAAAAGCTGGTAGCATTCGCAAGCAACGTCTTCTAAGTTCTGTCGATCTAAAATTGTAATTTTGCCACGTTTGTAACGAATCAATCCAGACTGTTGTAGAGAACCCGCTGCTAGAGTCACCCCCGAACGACGACATCCTAGCATATTACCCATAAATTCTTGCGTTAGAGGCAGTTGCTCGGTTTGAATCAAATCTTGAACCGTCAGTAACCAGCGAGCCAGCCTCTCTTCGATGGTGTGATGGCGATTGCAGACTGCTATTTGAGCCACCTCATTCAGTCGGGTTTCAATATAGCGATGCACTATCCTTGTCAGTTCGTTTCCGCGATCGAATTCGTGTTTTAGAATTTTGGCAGAAATTTTTACAGCATGGTCGGGTATCTGAACTACAGCACGCTGACTGCTGTAGCCACTGCCCAAAATAGCGGGAAGACCAACTAGTCCCGTACCGCCAATTAGGCTAATTTCCGTAGTTGCACCAGTTTCTAAAGTATTGACCAAAGAAATTAAAGAGGTGTTGGGAAAGTAAATGGTTTCAATCTTCTCAGAAGCTTCATAAAAAACTTTTCCGAGATCGAGATCGACAGAGGTTAGATAAGGCTCTAAACGTGCATATTCCTTCTCTGGTAAAGCGCGAATCAGACGATTAGCCGAGCGCGAAGAATCTTGAATCATGATAGTCATCTCTATATTGTGCTGTTGCTATAAAAAGCTAACGGCACAAAAAGGAAAACTTGGTTTAAATTCCCATGACGCTAATAATTTTTGTAAGCTTTACCATTTTTATTGTAGCTTTAGCCTCTCTCTGTACGGTCTCAAACATAAGCAACAATTAATCGGCGAATTTGAATTTTAAAAAAGCTTTTAGCCTATGCTGGTACGGCATAAAAACGCTACAGAGTAAAAGACAACTCCTATAACTGTCGATCTATTTTCAGTCGGACTTTAATATTAACTGTCAACTCATCTATAGCTAATAGCAGAGAAAAAAAACATTGAGTTTAACGAGAATATACTCAGGCATAGTTGGAAATTTTTTGTAGTTTAAACAAAGTTAAATCATGAGACGTTTTGAGAATAAAGTGGCGATTGTTACGGGTGCAGGTACGGGTATTGGTGAAGCGATGCCTACGGCTAGCTCCGCAATCGCCCATAAGTTAGCCAAGGAGGGAGCAAAGGTTGTCGCCAATAGTTTGCCTTACGACCCTTTAGATGATGTGGTGGCTTCAATTAAAGACTATGGTGGAGAAGCTACAGCCTGCTGTGGGGATGTCTCCCAAGAATCAGAGGCTTTGGAATGCGTTAAAACTGCTATTGATAAATACGGTAGGTTGGAAATAATGCAGGGGTATTTCTCGCGGTAGCCGAGACTCAAGACTATCCCTCGAAGGCTTCGATCGCACTTTGAGAATGAACCTGTGATCGGCATTTTTGATGACCAAGTTTGCTTTACCCCATCTGCAAAAAACCAGGGGTAACATCGTCTGCGCGGGTTCGGAAGCGGGTTTTAATGGTTTGGCACAAAATACCTCCCTACGGCGGAACTAAGGGCTGGATACACTCATTTGTTAAGGGTGTGGCGGTAGAACAGGCAAAGTATGGCGTAAGAATAAACTGTTTTTGTCCTGGGGCGATCGATACGGCTTGGACGCACAAGGAAACGGGACCAATGACCGACCAAATGGAAGAAATGTTGATAAACGCTACGCCAATGGCACGCAGGGGTACGCCAGAAGAAATGGCAAACGTTTGCGCTTTCTTAGCCAGTGAAGGAGGCAAGCTACGTTACGGGTGCTTTATGGCTGGCTGATGGTGGGGTGACGGTTGCTAAAGGTGCGGTAGGAAAGCAAACCCCAGCAGAATTACGCGAACTACCACAAGGAAAGCTGCGTTTAAATCATTCAAAAAAAGGATTAGATAACAAGCAAACGCAGACAATTATATAGTCTTATTCAATTGATAATGGATAATTGATAATGGGCAACGAACAATTGTCGGCGAACGATCCACAATAAACGAGAACAGAAATAGAACGGGTGTTCCTTTAATTTCTCTTGCCGACATTGTGAAACGAAGGTTTGCCGAACTACCCCAGCAGATAGCCCAGTTACGCTCTCTAACTTTCTTGAGAATCTTGCGATCGACTATACATAATTCGCTTTTTCGCAGACAACATTTAATTGAGGGGGCAAAAATCGCCCTAAAAGAAGATCTTAGACCTTGGCTAAAAGATATCAAATCTCCTTGTCTCGTTTTATGGGGAGAACGGGACTACTTTACTCCTGTGGTCGGCTATGGCTTAGTCGAAGTGATTGCTGATTCCAAATTACAGATTATTTCCCATGGATATCATGAGTGGTGCATGATGCAGCCAGAAAAATTAGCAGCAATAACCTTTGACTTTCTCGAACAAATAAAATCATCAACCCCAAACAGCTATGAAGCAAGCAAAACCTAATTTATTGCGCTCGATTTTTTAAATTACAGGTGCATTATAGGTGCAATATCTCACTTCATACTTTCTACTTAAGCGTAGCGATACCTTGCTTTGCCAATCGAGGTGATTTCTAAATTTCTAACCTATGTTTCTAACTTATGTGCGACAGCATACTGAGTAGCTAGAAAAAATTGGTCAAAATAGATTATTTTCCAGATATTTTCGGCATAACTAAATAGGCTTTGATAAAATTTTAGCTAACATGATTACTTTGGTAGCAGCAAGTACTCGGCAGTATACAATTGAAAATTTGGCAGTACACTTCGATCGCATATCGGATATATCTTTAATTTATTACGCCGAAGATGGAGTAAAAGCAATAGAAATAGTAGATAAATATCAGCCAAGCGTAATTATAATAGATCTTGAAATGCCAGTAATCAATGGTATTGAAGCTACAAATATCATTGCTCATCGTTTTCCCGATATCAAAATTATTTTACAGATCGAGCAAGAGGATTGCCCAATATTAAATCTTGCTCTAAATGTAGGGGCTAAAGGCGTAATTTTTAGAACTACAAGTTTTCAAGATCTTGAAAAAATCATACGTTTAGTTAATAAAGGTTTCTATCAAATAGGATCGCTATCAAGTGAATATAACCAATCTAAGGCTATACCAAGATTATTAAGCAATGAAAATAATAATCTTAATCGAATTTTGTATGACATCAACGATTTAAGACAAAATATTGTCTCAAATCAAGAAATGATGACTAATATAATCCAACAAAACAAGAGTAATAAATATAGCTATCGGCAGAAAAAACAACCTTGTGGATATAGATACAATCGAAAATATTTAATCGATTTATCTCATTTGGGAAACGATTCTTTTTTTATTACTGGTTTTGTCTTTGGCGTATTATGTTGTGCGATTGTATTTTACTTTTTATTAAGTTTTTAACCATAAAATGAAATTATTATTGCTATTTTTCCACATTATAGACCGACGTTTGTGTTCGGTATCATACCGACTTGCCACCGAATATGGATGAATACTTAAATTTGTCCGTTCAATTTTTGGGAGCTTGCTCGATACAAATTTTAAAACAATGGAATTGGCTACAAAGTTAAATTTAATCCTGCATTTCGCAGGTTGAGGAATAAAGGTAGGGTATTAATATGAAGAGTTTAAATAACCTTTGAATGGATATCCAAGTCAAAAACTTAGACCACCTAGGTATAGTAGCAGGAATCGTTGACCAGATAGGATTAGTTGAAGAAATAGATAGGCAAATAGAACAACATCCCCTTCAAATTATTAGTACAGGTCAGGTAGTTAAAGCAATGATTCTCAATGGATTGGGCTTTGTTAGCGCGCCTCTATACCTATTCAGCGAATTCTTCATCGGCAAAGCAACAGAACATCTTCTGGGGGAAGGAATCAAACCAGAACATCTGAATGATGACCGAATCGCCAGAGCTTTAGATAGCTTATGTACTCAAGGATTAACGACCTTGTTTACCAGCATTGCCATGTTAGCTCATCAAAGATTGAACCTTTCGACTAAGAGTCTGCATTTAGATTCGAGCAGCTTTAGTTTGGAGGGAGGTTATGAGGTAGAAAGCTCAGATGAATCAACCGAATCAATCGAATCCGTTAAGATTACCTATGGCTACTCCAAAGACCATCGACCAGACTTAAAACAATTCATGATGGATGTCATCTGCACAGGAGATGGAGATGTCCCCTTGTTTTTGAGGATAGGGGATGGGAACGAATCCGACCGTGCTATTTTCGCCCAGTTGATGAAACAGTTTCAACAGGAATGGAATTTAGATAGTATTTATGTTGCCGACAGCGCACTTTACAGCGCAGACAATATTCAACAACTGGGAGATTTAAACTGGATTACCCTTGTCCCTCGAAGCATCAAAACCGCTAAAATCTTAGCTGAATCGATGGCAGATGAGGTTTTTGTGGAGAGTGAAATTCCTGGCTATCGTATTGCGTCCTGTTGTTGTGATTATGGTGGAGTCCATCAACGCTGGCTAATCATTGAAAGTGAAAAGCGTCTTCAAAGCGATCTTAAGCAGCTAGACAAGCGACTAACAAAACAACTAAAAGTAGCCAAAAGTGAACTGAAATCACTAATGCAGCAGGATTTTGCTTGTACTGCCGATGCCAAACAGGCTGCGGACAAACTGAAACGTAGTTGGAAATATCATTCCTTAGAATCAATTGACATTGAAACTGATGTTCACTACTCAAAAGCAGGACGACCAACTAAAAATCAATCCCCTGAACACTTTACCTATCGTGTCACGGCTCAAGTTATTCCTGTTGAGGAAGCAATTGAGATTGCCCGAAAGCAGGCAGGAAGATTTATTCTCGCGACTAATGTTCTCGATGAGAAGACTCTACCTAATGATGAGGTTTTAACTGAATACAAAGGTCAACAAAGTTCTGAGAGGGGGTTTCGCTTCTTGAAAGACCCCTTGTTTTTTACTTCGAGTGTCTTTTTAAATACTCCTCGGCGAGTTGCAGCCTTGGCAATGGTTATGGGCCTGTGTCTGCTTGTTTACACTCTCGGTCAACGTCAATTAAGACAAGCCTTAGCTCATTCCGAGGAGACTATTCCTAATCAACTCAAGAAACCCACTTCTACTCCCACACTAAGATGGGTATTCCAATGTTTTCAGGCTGTTCATCTTGTCCATCTTAATCACCAACTTCAAGTTTCTAATCTCACAAATACTCGTTTGAAGATTTTGCGTATTCTTGGAAACCCTTGTCAAAAATATTATTTAATTTGCTGATCTACCTGCGAAATGCAGGCTGCATCAATTGAAAGTTGTTTATCTACTTCTCTTGCATAAGCCGTAAGTGCAATTGCGGGTATATTTTTTCCTTTGGGCAATTGGCGAATTTGCTTCATCAGGTCAAAGCCATTGGTTTTAGGCATTCCAATATCGCTAACAATTAAGTCGGGAGTTAGATAATTTAAAGCTTCTATCGCTTCATCAGCCGATACTACTGAGATTACTTCTGCTCCTTCTTGTTGTAGGAGAAATATCAGAATATCTAGCGAGTCTGGTTCGTCATCTACTACTAGAACTTTGATCTCACTAAAGCGATTTGGTTGCACGGATCGATCCATGAAATTACTGTCTATTTCTGTCTGTTCTGTTGTTGGTATATTTATCAGGGGTAATTTGACGCTAAAGGTAGCCCCTTGACCTTCTCCTGGGCTTGATACTGCTACTGTTCCTCCGTGCAGTTCGGTTAAGTGACGCACTATTGCTAGACCCAATCCTAATCCGCCATACTCCCTTGTGCTACTATTTTCTGCCTGGCGAAAACGCTCGAAGACATAAGGTAAAAATTCTGGCTCAATCCCTTTTCCCGTATCCCTAACTTTAATCTGAGCGTAAGAATCAATACGCTCTAGTTCAATAAGAATTTGTCCATCTTCAGGAGTAAACTTAATCGCATTAGAAACCAAATTCCAGACTATTTGTTGTAAACGACCTGCATCTCCTAAAACCTGAAGTGTACTAGATTCGTAATTTGTTTTTATCTGAATTGATTTATCTTCTGCTGCTAAGTTCGTTGTTGTTAGTGCCGATCTAATTATTGATTCTAAGTCAAGGGGATTTTTATGAAGGTTTAGCTTACCTCGCAAGATCCGTGAAACATCTAATAAATCTTCAATCAGTCCTGCCTGTAATTTGGCATTGCGTTCAATAATCGTGATTCCCATCGCCGTTTTTTCTGCGTCTAGTCTTCCATTAGCAAGCATTTGCGACCAACCTAAAATGGGATTGAGAGGAGTACGCAATTCGTGAGAAACAATTGCTAAAAACTCATCTTTAAGTCGGTTGGCATTGGTCAAATCTTCTGTTTGCTGGAGTAGTTTTTGTTCTAATTTTTTTTGGGCAGTAATATCCTGTACCGTACCCATCATGCGAACGGCTTCACCACTCTGGTTATAAAAACCCCTACCTTTGGCTAAGATCCAATAAACGCTACCATCTGACCACACAGCACGATATTTAATACTGTACTCAGTTCTATTAGCCAAAGCCTCTTCTACTGCATTATTGGTGCGTTCGCGATCTTCAGGATGGAGAACGCCCAGAAAAATATCGTAGGTAATTTCTCCTTCGGGAGGAAGTCCAAACAAAATTTTACACTGAGGCGTAAACTCTAAATCGTCTTCAATTAAATCCCAAAACCACATACCAATGTCAGAGGCATTTGTTGCTAGCTTTAACCGTGCTTCACTTTCTCGTAAGGCTATTTCTGTTTGTTGGCGATTGGTAATATCTCTGGCGATACCTACTATTTGCTCTACAGAACCATCTGCGGTACGGTTGTATACACGATCTTGACTGCAAAACCACCGCCATTCACCGTTTTTATGGCGCATTCGATATTCAAACTTACATATTTCATCCTCGGAGTTGTAAAGACTGGATATATGAGCCGGGAATCTAGTGAAGTCATCAGGGTGCATTACCTGAGCTACAAAATTATGCTCTAACTCCGAGATTTCTTGAGGAGTATAATAGCCTAATAAATCGTAAGCCTGGGAATTAACATAGACATTGCGATGAGCAATCGCATCATAAACATATATTACCCCTGGAAGAACATCTACCAGTTGCTCTTTGGTTGCAACTCGGAACGTTTGCTTTTCAACTATTCGATCTAAAGTTTTAGATATAATTTCCGTTCCAACATCTTTAGTAACATCGATAAAACTTACCTCTACTCCATATAGCTCGTTACTATTGACTTTGATTAGAGGCAAAGTGTCGATTGAGATCCAAACCAAATCTCCGTTGGGCTTATAAAACCCCATAATTACATCAGAACAAGGTTGACTCGTTCTAATTGAAACTATCGCTGGATAGGATTCAGTCGGAAAAGGAGAACCGTCTTCGTGAATCGTTTGCCAGGGTGGATCGAAAGGAGAAGCCCCAACCAATTGCTCGGCAGTATAGCCTAGAATATTTTCTGCCTCAACATTACAACTTTGAATAGTTCCATCGACTAGGTGAAATATTACTCCAACTGCTGCTGTTGAGTTGGAAGTGCGATTGGGATTCGTCTTCATTTGAGGGCTTTAATTCTACTTAAATTTAAATGTTGTCCTCAGTGTTGTTAAATTTGGATTGATTTTGAGGCTTTTGAAAATACTACTTTATATCTTAGGTATTATATCCTACGAAATATAACTAATATTTTTATCATTCTTAAGATAGTTTTTTTATAATAGAAAATTTGTTGCTGAGTTGTATTATCAACTCACATTTTAAAGATTGAGCTTGTCTTCGATATCAGTTCCTGGATTATTTTCCCAGCGATCGCCTACGTGAGCATAGATTGAAGTAGTCCGAGGATCGGCATGACCGAGCAAGTCCTGAACCTGTCTTAAATCAGAACCAGTTCTTAATGCCAACGTACCAGCAGTGTGCCTCAAACTGTGTGCCGAGAGGGTTCGTCCATCTGTATATTTTAAGTTACATTCAACTAAATAGCGATCGATTATCGATCTAATACTACGTCTCGATAGCTGTCGGTTCTTACTGTTATTGCTCAAAGAAACAAATACGTAATCTTCGGGCTTAATTTTTCGTCTCAAAACTTTTCTCTTTACCTTAAGATATTCATCTAGCCAACTAGCTAGGTTCTCAGTCAATGGCACAATTCTGCTAGCCCGTTTTGCCGATACCTGTAGTCCAGTTTTTATCCCCTGTCTGACTATATCTTCTACCTTTATTTGGTGCATCTCAACCGTTCTACATCCTTCCAAGCTCATGATGCCAACTAAAAGGCGATCTCGTAGAAGAGACAGTTTTTGTTTATTGGTTTTAGCTTCGTCTAATTGGGACTGTAGATGGTCGAGTAGATATTTTAGTTCCTCTGCCTCCATAAAGGTAATCCGAGCAGCAGGATCTTTTCTGTCTTTGGGTGCTTTGATTTTTTCTGCTGGATTACTTTTAATCAACTCATGAGTCAATGCTGCTTTATAAAAGATTCTGACAATATTGAGCTTAGTTGCGATCGTACTATTTTGATAGCCAGATTGGACTAGATACTGTCGGTAAAGTTTGATATCTTCAGCATCTGCCTCTAATGGCTCAAGTAAATTTTCTTTACACCAATCCAGGTACTGCTTGGTTTGAGAAAGATAGGAACGAACAGTGTCGGTCGAGGCTGCACCATCTCCTACCTCAAGTTGGAGAAACTCAGTAAAAATTTTCTCTAATGTAACGCTCGTAGATTGGGGAATAACTATTACTGGCTTTATAGATTCAAGTATCCTATTTTCTTCTACAGGAACAATCTTAATTTCCATGTTCTTCTTTAATATGGATTGACTATTAAGCTGTGATTTTTGGCGATCGAAAGAATTGTATCTCTAAGGTCTGGATGGTTTAAATTTAAGGTTTCAACATTTGCAGATGCCATTTTTGCCTCTGCTCTTTCATAAAGACAAACTGCATCCTCATTATTGTGCGCTCCTGCAAAAACTAAACCGTCAATCTCACCATATAGTTCCGAATTTTCATAGAAGTAGCTTCCCCATGCTTGAGAAATAGCTCTTTCAGTAATTGATGATATGGCAGATAGTGTTCCCGCTGCCATCGCAGCAGAGCCTCTCAAATCGAGTAGCTTCAAAGCATTTCTTAGAGTTATAAAAGCTAGCTGCTGCTGTTCGATCCTAATTATTCCACCATCGCCAAAAATTTCTACCAGACAGCACGATAGGGTTGGTGCTGCATAGATAACACTCCGTTCGGAATCTGTTCTATTCTGATACTGTCGATGATGATCGAATCTGCTTACTGGACCATAATTACGAAATCCTATAGCGCGCGATGCGGTAGCGTCGCCAGTCGTCGCAAGACGACGATCTGCGCGAATGCGCTGCGCGTCATACTTTGTTGGATTGAATATCCTTATCAACACATCATCACGACTCAAAGTTACAAATTTTGGGGCAATACCTCTTGATGGTGGGGGCAAATGAACTACTACCATTACCAACCAATACCTACTGCTCTTGCTTCGGTTACTACGGCTTTAACCTTGCCTTGCTTGAGCATCTCGATTGGTGTCTTTCGATCAAATGCCAAATGGGGTTTCATTAGCCAATTGAGCTTTATAAAGTCAGAAACATCTAAATTTTTTAGCACCTCTGGCAAACCATCTATGACACCATCATCTCCTTCAGGGTCGAATTGCCATAAAGGATATTTATAGACTCCTCCATCTTTTACACCAAGTAGGGTATTAGCCAAACGGCGGTCGCGAACTGTAGCTCTATTTTGACATCCTAAAAGCTCGGCTACTTTGCTTGAGGTAATACTTCCTTCGAGTAATTCCCGACGACGCTGATAGTAACGTTCGAGATTAGCAAGCTCTAATTCCCAAGACTGTCCTTCGACATAATCTTTCCCCGCAATCTTTTTAGCCAATTCCTTCTCGGCATCAGAAACCACCTTTGGCTCTAACGAGCGTTGCAGCATCTCCAAATGTTTTGGTTCGGCGATCGCAATTAGAGCTTCTATCCGCTTAAGAATTGCTGTTGCCGACCTACGTTTGGACTTAGGCACTTCTATCTCAGCTACAAAGGTATTTTTCATGGTTTATTACCCAATTTTCTTATTTTGATTGTAGCTTATGTATGAAATGTAAGTAAAAATTAAAACTAAACATGAAATGTTGCTCTACATCTGATTATTACCCTAATCAGAGGTAAAAATTGATGTTTTTTTGGCTGAAAACTATGTACATTAATACTTTGAGCGCAACTAAAATCAAACAAGTACCAAATGACATGCAATTGATACGCTATTATTTAAATTTGATTTTCCAACACTACTAAAAAAGTTATAATAAATTGTAATGTTGGTTAACGCATAAGCTGCAAACGTTAACTCATAAAGTGAACGATTAACACATAAGTTGCAAATTATTAACGCATAAGCTGCACTCCATAACTTCGAGCATAGGATTGAAGGTAGTCCATCTCTACAATGAGAGGGTGATGCCTTGGAAATCAAAACGAGAAAAATCACCAATACCAGAAGCCTCAAGGTAATCGGCAAATTTCCGAGCTTGAAGATGAACACCACTGTTATATGGGAATCTCAACTCGAAAGAGATTATATTTATCTTCTGGAGATCGACACAGATATTGTTGCTTATTGTGAACAGCCTTTTACTATCGCTTACGACCGCCACAACAGACGAAAGAAATATACTCCAGATTTTCTCGTAGAAAGAAAATGCTCTAAGCAAGTCGTAGAAGTAAAGCCGAAGAGTAAAGTTGAGTCGTTTGTAAAGAGCGATCGCTTTTCGGGAATAAGAAACTTTTGCTCTTCCAATAGTATAGAGTTTGTAATTGTGACAGAAAAAACAATTCTAGTTCAGCCAAGACTAGACAACATCAAACTTTTATACAGATACGCCAGAGCAGATTTGCCCTGGAATATCTATACGGACTGCTTAGATTATTTCCAGAAAGACAAAATATCAACTATTTCAGAAACAGTTAGAAACCTAGAGGAGAGAGGAGTTACAAAATCTTCTTTGCTAAAACTACTTTGGAATGGGTTTCTGCTTACAGACTTAATGCAACCGATATCGCCTCAAAGCTCGATTCAATTATCGCTCTACGCATTAAATTGCCAGGAGGAAGCGTGACAACATGAATAGAATCCAACTGAAGAAAGGATTACATTTACTTCTACAGGGTCAGGAGTACAGCCTTGAAGAACGCCTACCTAATAGAGAGGTTCGACTTAAGAACCTATTAACCAACACCAGTTCCAAGCTAAAAGAAACTGTTCTAACTCAGTTGCTGTTCAAAGGAGAGCTTCAGTTTCTAAATAGCGATCGTTTCGAGGATAGAGAACAAAGAAACAATAGCTTCAGCCATATCGATTTTACTCAGTTGCCAGAAGCTTTGAGAGAAGAAGCCAGAAGAAAATATAGTTACGTGAGTCGAGTTCTCAAATCTACTCCAGACAAGCAAACTGCCAAGACTCTCAAACTAGTTATCGCTGAAGTCTCTCAAGAGATTGAAGACAGCAAACCTCCTTCGTGGTCAACTCTCTATCGCTGGTATAAAAATTACATAGCGTCAGACAAAGATATTCGTTCTTTAGTTCCTCTTCATTTGGCTAAAGGAAACCACAAATCTCGCTTAAATCCAGAAGTCAAGCAAATTATCAAAGATGCTATCGAACAAGTGTACCTGAATCCTACTCAAGCTGAAGGGATGGATGTTTATGAAAGAGTAATTATTGGCATTAATCAATCGAACCGTATTAGAGCGAAGTTGGGTCAAGAAGAATTGGCTATTCCCAGTCACATGACTATTTATCGAGCAATCGCCAAATTAGATCCTCAAAAAACTGCTGTTGCCCGCTATGGTCGTCGGATTGCTGGTTCGATGAATGACCCTATAAAACTTGGTCCTCGTCCGAGTCGCCCATTGGAAAGAGTAGAGATTGACCATACTAAGCTACCTTTGTTTGTAGTCGATACAGAGACTAGATTGCCGATTGGAACACCCTGGTTCACCAGCGCGGTAGACAAGTATTCAGGAGTTGTTTTAGGCTACTACGCTAGCTTCAACCCTCCAAGTTACCTATCGGTAATGCAGTGTATGTCGCACGCTATCGGGACTAAGGATTATCTGAAAGCTTCATATCCAAGCGTAGAAAATGATTGGGATACCTATGGATTACCAGAAACGATCGTGGTCGATAACGGCAAAGAATTTTATAGCACCTCTTTTGAAGATGCTTGTCTGAGTTTAGGCATTGTCATTCAATATTGTCCGCCTAAAATGCCCTGGTACAAGAGTGCGATTGAAAGATACTTCGGTGCTTTAAATACTCAACTGCTTTCTCATCAGCCAGGAAAAACTTTTGCCAAGTTTATGCAGCAAAACGATTACGACTCGAAGAAGAATGCAGTCATTTCCTTTGATGCGCTACAAGAAATTTTGCATATATTCATAGTCGATATCTACAATCAAAGTTCCCATCCACAGCTAAAATCACCTCGACAGAAAGTTTGGTCGAAAGCAATCGCTTCTTTCCCTCCAGCTTTGCCATCGTCGAAGAACGAACTCAAAGCTTTGATTGGGGCGATAGTCGAGCGTACCGTAACTAGAAGAGGAATAGAATTTGAAGGTTTAATTTATAACTGTAGCGAATTAGCCCGTTTACGTTCAGAACTGAGAAAAACTACTAAAACTAAGGTCAAATACGATCCGACTGATTTGTCGAGAGTATACGTCTTGGACTCAGTTAACTATCAGTTTATCGAAGTACCCGCATTGCACCAGGAGTATACTCAGGGATTGACTCTCTGGCAACACAAAGTAATTAAACAGTTGGCGCGTATTGAAGCAGACAAGATTGATATTGTAGCTCTGGCTTTAGCTAAGGAAAAGATTCAAAATATTGTAGAAGGAGAGTGGAAGAAAACTAAGAGAGGCAAAACTCGTCAATGCGAAAAGCAAAGCTTTTCCAGTCGTCGAAGACGACGATCTGCGCGAATGCGCTGCGCGAGATGGCTAAGTATAGAAAGTCAGGTATCCATAAGTAAAACCGACAAAAAAACTTCGTCTGACTTAGATTCAAAGCAGAACAATATTACTAAAACAATTGACAGAGAAGCGATTGTTAACGAACCAACTTCTCTCAACGGAATCTCAAATTGCGAAGGTGCACTGGGAAGCCCAGCACAAGCGATCGCTACGCCTTCTATTTCACCAAAATTGGAGACTCATTCTGTGAAAGTTATCAAAAGCAGAGCAGACTTAAACCTAGAACTACAGTCAGAAGACAGCGAATTAGAGTCGGTAGATGAGGTAGAAGTAATCCAGGTAGCAGAATTAGAGTTGGCAGATCGGGCAGAACAGACAAAGGTAGAAGCAGAAGACAATTGGCAGCCAGATTTGTTGGGATGGAGCGTTTTTAAAGGTTTATCTAAGTAAAATTGGGAGAAATACTATGTCATCAACCAAATCGAAGTTTAGGTCTATGACTTTGGCTCAACGACTAAAGTTAGTCAACAGTACATATATTTCTTATCCTCGATTTGATGAGATTCTTAATGCGATTGAATACTGTCATTATTTTTCTAGCTGCAAAGACGAACCAGAATGTCTGTTTCTATCTGGACATACAGGAGTAGGCAAGACTACCATCTATCACACCTATGCCAGCAAATATCCTCGATATATTACAAGCGACCGTACAGTAATTCCGATTCTAGCTGTGACTATCCCTTCTCCTGCTACAGTCAAAGCCGTAGTCTCTAAACTTCTATGGCAGCTTGGAGATCCTGCCTACGAAAAAGGTTCTATCGGTAAGCAAACCATCCGCCTGATAGGTCTGATAAGAGATTGTGGAGTTCAGCTAATAATTTTGGACGAATTTCAACATTTTATCGACCGCGATTCTGCCAAGGTACTTAAAACAGTATCAGACTGGCTCAAGACTTTAATTCTCGATACTAATTTACCAATTGTGCTAATAGGTTTGCCTGAAGCCGAACAGATCCTTAAATTGAAAGACCATTCTCAACTAAGCCGCAGATTCGCTAACAGATGTCGTCTGAGTCCATTTGGTTGGTATGCCGATAGCGGAGAAGAGTTTCGGACTTTTCTGCATTTGTTAGAGTCTCAGCTACCATTAGAATCTGATTCAAATCTATCTGGGTTGAATCTAGCTAGAAGATTCTATTATGCTTCAGATGGCGTTGTCGCTTACATCATGAAGCTAATTCGCTATGGAACTTATCTAGCTCTCCAGCAGGGAAAAGAACAATTGGATCTATCCATACTGGCTGTAGCTTTTGAAAAATACGTTCATGCCGATAAACCAGATAAAGTCAATCCATTCTTGAGCGATGAATTTGAAATATACCAGCCAAAATCTTCATCTTCAGGAATTGTTGAAGCAACCAACAATCGCTTAGGAACTGCTTCAAAGAAGACTCGTGCAAAACTCAAAGCATCTTCAGTTTTGACGACGAGATAAACTTTAATTTTGTACCACGACCGTACAAATTGCTATGTACACCTCAACCCTATGATGATGAGAGTTTGGCAAGCTATATTTTACGTTTAGCTGAAGCCAATTACTATGAATCCCCCCACTGGATTCTTCGACTAGTGAGTTGTTCGGCTAATCAAGTTTTAAAGTTCGCTCTTCACAATAGTAAAGCAACAAAACTCAGTCAATTAACTGGCATAGATGATAAATTGCTCCAGTCAAAAGCTTTTAGAGCCATAAGGGGACGTTATATTGTCAGTTATGAAGTAAATCAAAAAGCAACTCACTTATGCCCAAAATGCTTGAAAGAATCGAACTATGCTCGACTTTTGTGGGATGTTGAAATCAATCGAGTTTGTCACATACACAGATGTAATCTAATCAATAAATGTCCTCAATGTCGTCAAACAATTAAATGGTTAAGACCTGGTGTAGCTGAGTGTAAGTGTGGCTTTGACTTTCGCGACTCGGCAGTCACTGATGCTACAGATAGCCAAGTAAACTTTGCACTTTATAGAGCTGGATGTTGGGGCAACTCTGAATGTATGAAACTAGCTAAAGCAGCTTATGGAGAAGATAATCCATTATTTTGTTTGTCTTTCAAGCAGTTTGAGCAGTTGTCGAGCTTTCTGAAATTTGATATTGGAGTGTGTCTGAGACATCAAGGAGATTTAAGAATGTCTCAGGATGTGTTGAATAAATTTCATACAAAATCCAATTTACTTTCTTCTCAAGAGTTAGTGTTCGATTTTTTTCAGGACTGGCAACACAATATCAATTATCTCTTTCAATGGCACGAAGATAACTCGATTGGCAACAACTCCACTAGGCATACTATTTTAACTATGGTTTTCCGCTTCGTTGAGTTGTCTAGCTTGCTGCCTATCAATTGCTTCCTATCAAGACAGTTAGAAATTGCTCTGAAGAAATATCTTTATGATTACAACGTTATACAAATTGAAATAGTTTATCGCTACTCTAATGATTGTTATGGAGAAAAATTAGATTTAGACCGAATAGAAGATTGGCTGCCAAGAGTGGGTGGAATGCTAGATTGTCCCAAACTAACTTTAACCAGACTAATCTGGGTTTGCCAGCATATTAAGTCCCTTCATTGGCTGAAAGATCGTTCGGCTTGGCAAATAGTTTTGAATCGACCGCTTCGGAAACTAATTGAGTTTAAATTTAAATTGGTGGCGTTATAATAAATTGTAATAACATTGCTCTTTTTTACTTTGCGCTAATGTCCGATAACTCAAGCAACAATTACCCAGTTTCTCCAGCTAAGATTGGTAACCAAGATGGATATCGCTTACCTCGTGCTTTTTCCAAAGATCATCCCGAACTAGTTGGCGCTAGCGGTCATGTCGAAGTTTTGAATGAGAATACGCTATTGGTTCGTCTAAATCCTGTTGAGAAAACAGAAGAAGATAAAGATGACGTAATGATGAGTTTGTTTTTGGACTTTCTGATGAAGTCTGCCATTGAAGAACCTAGCTCTATGAAGGCATATACAGAAAACATGAGTCGGGAAGCAAATGAATTATTGGCGGGAGTAGAAATCGATGAAGATTAATGGGTGGACTATCTTGTTTCATCCATTGTTCGACGACCAGTGGCAGCAATTACTTAATTTAGTTAAATCTTTGCGATCGCGTTTGTCTCAAGAAGACTTTGTTCAACATCCACAAGTCAAATTGTTTAAGGCTCTTACTGTTGGTATTGAAGAAAAGATCCCAAACGAACCCTTAGCTTCATACTTTGCTCCCCAGAAGCCATTGGATAAATATAGTCGTCTCAAGAAGATGGGGCTGCCGAATCGCTACCGTCTTTTCTTCAAGGTATTTCCACAACAAAAGGCGATCGTTATTCTGTGGTTGGGTTTTCCTAGAAAAGACGAGCGACCCACAGCCCCTATCGGGGCAAAGTCGCTTCGCGACGCTGAGGCGTTAGCCCCGTTCGGCGTAAGACGCAAGACAAAGGCTTCAGCCGCATGTACGCGCGAGGAAGAGGGGGATAAAAAAGACTGTTATCGTGTTTTTGCCAAGATGGTTAAAAAAGGGCAATTTCCTCTCTCACTGAAAGATATTATTGATTCGGATAATGGGCAGGAAAGCTAATCCTAAATGTGTATACTGTGCCAAGAATTACCGCACAGAAGATGAGGCAAGAGAAAAGAATGCCGAATGTTATGTTGAACATAACTGCCGTGTTAAACGCTATCGTCTTAGAAAGGCTAATAAAGTTAATGCTAAACGTCGCGCCAATAGTGCCAGAGAAAAAGGAATTAAGACCTTAACACCGACTCTTCCTGAAGCATATCGCGCTGAGTTGGAAATCTACGGTAAAGAAAATCAGTTTGTTCATGCGATCTCTCTTAAGATTTATCAAGGTAACAAGCTTTCACATCAAATGTTACCCCAGCATACGCAAGGACTTAGACAGTCTGAGCTTGAAGACTATATCAATAAACTGCTAGCCCATCTAAAGACTGAATACGGAATCGATTGTTTTGGCTTAATTTACTGGCTTAATGCCGATGATTGTCCTGAATGCAAGATTCACTCAGAAAGACCACGATATTAATTTGATAAATTTGGAATAGACAATTAGGGTTTACTTCCAATTGTCAGATTTTTTCATTTTATGCGCGAATTAGTTCGGATATTTTCATTTTATGAGTTAATTATTTTCAACTTATGTGTTGATGACTATGCTCAAAGTATTGAAAACTCGTAGAGATATTTTCAACTTATACTATAACTAACAGTAATAACATAGTCTGTGTCGCTTTAATCCAATGTCTAACAACTCAAACAACAATTACCCAGTCTCTCCAGCTAAGATTGGTAATCAAGATGGATATCGCTTACCTCGCGCTTTTTCTAAAGATCATCCTGAGTTGGTTGGTGCTAGCGGCCATGTTGAAGTTTTGGATGAGAACACACTATTAGTTCGCCTAAATCCTGTTGAGAAAACAGAAGAAGATAAAGATGATGTGATGATGAGCTTGTTTCTAGATTTTTTGATGAAGTCTGCTATTGAAGAGCCTAACTCTATGAAGGCATATACAGAAAATATGAGTCAGGAAGCAAATGAGTTGTTGGCGGGAGTAGAAATCGATGAAGATTAATGGATGGACGATCTTGTTTCATCCATTGTTCAACGACCAATGGCAGCAATTACTTAATTTGGTTAAATCCCTGCGATCGCGTCTATCCCAAAAGGATTTTATACAGCATCCCCAGGTCAAGTTGTTTAAGGCTCTTACTGTTGGTATTGAAGAAAAAATCCCAAACGATCCTCTAGCTTCATATTTTGCTCTCAGGAAGCCATTGGACAAATATAGTCGTCTTAAGAAAATGGGATTACCAAATCGCTACCGACTCTTCTTTAAGGTATTTCCACAACAAAAGGTAATTATTATTCTGTGGCTGGGTTTTCCTAGGAAAGAGGGGGATAAAAAGGACTGCTATCGCGTATTTGCCAAGATGGTTAAAAAAGGTCAATTCCCTCTCTCACTAAAAGATCTTATTGATTCGGATAATGAATAATGGGCAGGAAAGCTAGTCCAGTATGTCTCTATTGTGCCAAGAACTACCGCACAGAAGATGAGGCAAAAGAAAAGCATCCAGAATGTTATGTCGGGCATAATTGTCGTGTCAAACGTAATCGTCTAAGAAATCCTGGTAAGGTAAATGCTAAACGCCGTCAGAATGCTGCCAAGAAAAAGGGCATCGCTACAATAGAACTAATACTACCCGAAGCATATCGAGCAGAACTAGAAATTTACGGTAAGGAAAATCAGTTTGTTCATGCGATCGCTCTCAAGATCTATCAGGGTAATAAGCTAGCTCATCAAATGTTACCTCAGCATACTCAGGGACTGAGACAACCAGAGCTAGAAGAATATGTTGAAAAGCTTTTATCTCATCTAGAGACAGAGTATGGGATCGATTGTTACGGATTAATTTATTGGTTAAATCCTGCCGATTGTCCTGAATGTAAAGGCAAAGTCTTTACTCAAAAGAGTAAACATGAATGACGATCAATTGTCTTAGTCGTACCCGTCGGCATTCAGATTGTGTCATAAAAGTAGATGTTGTCTGAAAATAAAAACAAGAAGCAGCTTAAGTGACAGATTCATTGCTTTGTTAGGTTTTGTCGCCCTAAGCAGTTAGTTCTAGCTAAAATATATAAATAATATAGCTAGAATCAAAAAATGCCGAAAATTTGTTCCTATGGATTTTCCTGCGCTTCAATGCTGCTCCAGCCAGGTCTTACAGCCGAAGATTGTCCCAACCAGTCAGTTTGCGGAACTATAATTCAGCTTACAGAAGAAGAACAAGCTCAATTGTATGAAGCCAGAATAGAAAGCAATCGTCGTGTAGTCCAGACAGTATTAATGTCTCCACAAAGGGCAGCGCAAAGACTTCTAGGCGATCGCGGTTGCCCTCAAACCCCAGAAACTATAGGTATAGAAGAATCTACTGTCGCCCTCATTGACGCGATCGCTACTTGCCAAGAAATGATTGCCGACTTAACATCATCTTATGTTGCTCCACCATCGGTTGAAGCACATAGGTATTTGGTAAAACGCCCATACGCTACCTACCAGTACAATAAACTAACTAGTAAAAAGGCGATTTTTCCACCTCAACAAGAGGAAAATCCCGTAAAAGTACTTCACCTTTCTCGCGATACAGACCCCAGAAATATTTTGGGTAGATCGGGAATCGAACGTCGAAACAGAATTCTGTTGCTAAAAACTCAAATAGAGAAAGCAACAGAACTACTATCTACAGCGATGGAAACTATTGAAGCTAGTTCTATTGAAGAAGTTGTCGCCAGCAAGCTCCTGGGGTAAAGGCGATTGCATTACCGAACCATTGTTTCAAGCAATTTTATGAATGATGCTCGTAACTTAATCTATTTTGTTACACGGATGTCGGAGTTTCAGGCTACTTTAAAGCTAAAAAGTGTGTTGGCGCTCCATCTTTAAAATTAGTTCTAGCTAAAATAATAACTGTGTAAAGCTAGAACTAAAAATAATAAGTGATTAAGTGGCGTTAAAGTCACCTGACAATAAGCTTTGATTTTGTAACTTAATCTATAATCAATCTATAACAAGTAGTTGGTGAGAGTTATGCCCAGAGGTGGAAAACGCAGAGGTGCTGGTCGAAAATCTGCCTGGAATACTGGAAAAACCAAGGCGGTAAAGCTGCCCGAATCACTAATTCCAGAAATAGTAGAATTTGCTAGAACAATCGACTCTACTTTAGTTGATGGATCATATGGGCAAGAAAAAGTAGAGGGTAAAGATCGCCTAGTCGATATACTGTTTGACGAATTAGATGATCGTAAGATCCTAGAGCGTGTTGCTCAAAAACTACTAACCCTACATGCAAACGAAGAACCACAAAGTATAGCTGAGGAGGCGATTGCCCCAGAAAACCCTGCTATAGATACGATTAAACCCCATCCAGGCTTGTTGGATTTCCCTCAGAGAATTGACGAGATTAATTCCAAGACTGACTTTTCTCTAACACCAGACCAATTAATAGCCTTGGAGAAGATGAAACAATTTGTTCAAACTCCCAGACAGACATATTTCAGACTAACTGGCTATGCTGGCACTGGTAAATCATTCCTGATTATCCAGCTAATGAAATGGTTACTAAATCAAAAAATTAGCTTTGTTGGCGGCTCTCCGACTAATAAAGCAGTTAAAAATCTCAATAAACTGGCAGCAGAGGCAAAGATAAGCATTGAGGCTCACACCGTAGCGAGGCTACTGGGACAACAGCCAGAACTTAATGAAGAAACAGGAAAAGAAGAGTTTATTACCAAGGGTACTGACAGCATCGGTGGCTACCAGGTTGCTCTAATCGATGAGTTTTCGATGATTTCCAAGTCCAACTTTAAAGATATTAATCAAGCTGTATGGCATACTCCAACTAAGGTTATCTTTGTAGGGGATGCAGCCCAATTACCCCCTGTGGGAGAATCAGAACCAATTGTTGCTACCCATGAGTACATCAACCATGAAGCTACTCTAAGCTCGGTTGTAAGATATGAGGGAGATATAGGGAAAGTAGCTGAAGAAATCCGCAGCGGTCGCATTTACAATAAATTTCTCTACTCTTTCAAAACTACAAGAGATGAAACTATTACCTGCTTGAGTAGAGAAGACTGGTTAGAGTGCGCGATCGCTTTTTTCAAGTCCCAAGAATATAAAGAAAATCCAGACTATGTAAGGTTTTTAGTGTGGCGAAATAAAACCGCAGCGTCTCTCAATGACTATGTAAGAACACAGCTATGGGGAGAAGATGCTCCCGATTATGTGCCTGGAGACAGACTGATTGCCAAGATTCCTGTATTCAGACGTATTCCTGGAGCTAAGGGTAAGAATAAGTGGCAGATAGTCATGAATAATTCAGAAGAATGCGAAATAGTTGGAGATGCCAAACTTGAGACTAGCAAGCGCGACAACGCGGTCTTGGGGGTTTCCCCCATGAGCGATTGTCGTAAGAAACCCACCAAGTGGGAATACTGGTCAGTACCAGCTAAAACGGACGACGGGCTAAAGCTAGATTTGAGAATTCTTACCCCTGATAGTGAGGAATCCAGACAGTTGATGATGCAAGAACTTAGGGAAAGAAAGCGATGGAAACAATACTATGACACCCTCAAGTCTTTTGATAACGTTCCTTATTCATACGCTATTACTACTCATAAAGCCCAAGGATCTAGTATTAACTATATATTTCCAGATATAGCTGATATGCTTCCCTGTCCTGACTTACAAAAGATTCTCTACACCGCACTGACTAGAGCAAAAGTTAAAGCGTTTATTCCGCAATAGTTTCAATAAATAGTGCAGTGTGTTGCTTTTGCTTAATTTACTATTGATTTTTGATCTTGTAACTTATTCACCACAAATTAGAGATATAGCAACCGAACTATAGATTAGGATATTTTGAAAAACCCTTTGCGTCTTAGCGTCTCTGCGTGAGATAGAATCAAGTGTCTCAACCTTTGCTTCGACTGCTATAAATAGGCTGTAGGAAAATTGAGTTGCTCGTTTTCTTTCAAGGTTTAACTTTGGTTCTAGCTATAAAATGTTATAATAATAGCTAGAACTAAGGTGGAATAGCAAGCTTTACCTACGCCAAACGCAAACGAATGATAAATTGTGTATGTCAGATGTCTCCTTTACTCAATTAATTCAAAAGGTGGATACAATCGGATCTGCCTGTATTCGTGATGAGGTGAAGCTCAGACGTTCTGGAGAACTTATTTATTTTGGGAGCGAGCAGATTCTTGACAGAGTAAACGCTCTATTAGAAAAGTCACAGCGATGCCTTCGGCTAGCTTCGCAATCGCAAGTTAATGAAACAGATACTCTAATCGATCGCAGTTTTACTGATTTTCTATCATCACTTACCCAGCAGAGCATTAGCACACTTTTTCTAGCCAAATACCTTCAGCCTCAGATAAGAGCAAATTACCAAAGAGAGACAACTAAATCAATTAAATCTTTGTCCGCAACAGAGGCTTTAAACGAATTAGCAGAAGATTTAATCGAGTCGGAAGTATTTGCTCTAGCTCATGATGAGAATATCGAAGTTTGGATCGAATCAGTAGAGCGACATTTGAAGCTATATCCAAAAGTGAATACTCTACCAAAAATAGCTAAATTAAATGGCTTGACTTTAGCCCAAGCATTTGTTGCAGCGTTATTTGGACATTTCAAAATAGAGCAGCTTGGAGATTTTTATGAGGTCGAAGGACTTAAATTATTTTTGTAAATGCTTGTGTAGTATTAACAAATACTAGTTTTATGAAGATTAGCATCTAAATCTTGGATACAGTAGCTAAAAACTTCTTCTCTAGCTTGAAAAATCTTTTTTATTTCTCTGGTGTCATCAGTACGTCCATAAAATATTAATCCAGCAATCCCCGTATGTTCAAATATGTAATTTATGGTCAATTTATAGCTTTGTTGAGATATCTCTTTAATGCCTTGATTTAATTGAGCAATAATATTCGCTTTGAAATTATTTTTCTTGCAGTATCGCTCTACTTTGCGTTTCATCATGCGTTCTTGTTCTTCTGTTTCGCAGCGCAGATATACCAGAACGGTTTGCTTTTTAAAAGATTGATACGCAGGAGCGCGTTTGAACTCTTGGACTAAAGCTTTGTCAAATACTCGCTTGCCTTTAGCTCCTCTTTTGGTATACGTAAGATATCCCTCTTCTACTAGTTTGTTTACCGCAGACTCAGATAGGTTCAGAATATTCATTACTCCTCTTAAATAGATCCCATCTGCCATTTACTTTCTCTAAAAAATTACCTAAATACCTGTTACTACTACTATTACAACAAATTAAACTTAGTATGTAAAGTAGCGATAAAATCTATTTTTACAGCTCAAAACTCAATTTCAAATTCTTTGTTTCTTCTACTTTGTTCTCGAACAATAGATTTTCTAACAGTATATGTTTCTTGCGACTCAGAAGTTGCTTCTAATAATTGTTTTATTTTGTTTGGAACATAATTCTTGATATCAACCTGATTCCAACTCACTTCTAATTCAGGCTCTAATTCAATTCTTTCATTTTTATTTGCCTTGCACACAGCGAGCATATCCTCCTGAGAATCAAAGGTTACTCTATGCTCTAACAGTTGGGAAGAGCTAGCCTGATGTAGCTTACATCCTCTTACTTTAAAATCCTGTAGCCTGTAACTAATGCCTGTAATTTTTCCTTCTTCGACTTTTAGTTTAGGGTCTATTTGAAGTTGCTGAAGCCTAGCCAGAAACACTCTAAGACTTGGGCGATCGCAACTGGCTAAATCTATCCCTGACTGAATTTTCAGAGCATGAGGTACAACTGGTCTTTCGGCTCTTGCTTCTGTTTGATACTCTTCAACCTCTCGCATCATTCGTTGTACTTGACCAGTTGTAGAGGCTTTGTATTTTCGTTGCTCGGATGAAGCAACAATAGTCAAATTATGTTTAATTTCTTGCTGTCTCAAAATGCGTTCCAATCTTTTTTTGTCATAACCATCTTCTATCCTTTTCCCTTCAAGATTAATCATGTTGATCAAAATGTGAAAATGATCGTGTTCGTGATTGCGATCGTGTTTTGGATCAACTCGACCGTGGCGTACTACTATGTATTGGTTATTGTCGTAACCCAATTCACTAACTATGGCGATCGCAATTTCTTCTATAGTTTCACGCTCTAACTTTCCATCATCAGGGGCAAATCCAACAGAAATATGCTTGACTGGTTTTTTGGTACTCGATCTTTGACTGGCACAGGTATTTAATTCCCATGTCATTGTATTGCGATCGCATCCAGCTAGGTTTGTATAGATTATCTGTGGCATTTTATTGGAATCCAATAAATAATCAACCAGTCCTCGGAAACAACTGCCCGTAGTAATCTTGCCGATCACTTCTCTTTTCTGCCAATTATTAACAGCCTAACTTGGTTCAATTCCTGGCTAATGCGATCGGCGTAACTTCTAATTGCACTCAATTCTTCTGGCAGAGGATAATTTTCTGGTACTTTTCCACCCTCTAATCTTTCTGCATTAAAGACTTTGGCAATTTGATTGATATTATTGCCAATCCGTTTTAATTCCCTGGCTATTTCACCCATTGCTCGATAGGTACGCCAGTTAACTTTGAAAACGTGTGCTTTTTCTATGGGCTTATCTAAAACACATTTAGTTATATAGTCAGTTCTAGTTAAATTCAAAAGTTTAGCTTGGCGATCGATTATTACTAAATCTGATGGATACCACTTTGTCTCTACTCGCTTAGTTTTAAATTCGCCGTTATTGTTAGGGTAGTGAGCCATTTGCGCTCGCACTCATTAGATAAAATTACATTTTGGCTTTGATAGAATTTGTTTGGGTATAACTGAAATCACACATCGAACATTTCCTGATTCCCAACTGTTCTAGTCAATAATTTACAAACAGCCTATTTTGAGTTCAGATAGTTTGACAAGCAGCAAGTTTGAGTCGTTAGGTACACTCGTATTAAATGTACGGATACTTGCACTGCTTGCTATCAAACTAATTTCAGTCTGAGGGAATTAGATTTAAACTCAGATGAAAACCTATATTGAAATATTTTTGAAAAAGTTGGCGATCGATTTGGGTCACTCTGGGTCAATATCGATCGTTTTTGTACCAAATCAATTCCCGCTTAATAACTCTATTTAAGCAGTTGACATACTTTATTCGGACGTATTTCTCTACTAAGGGCGATCGATTTAGGCTACTCTGGGTCAATATCGACCCAGATCGATCTCTTGTCTGATATCGTTCAAATTGATCTGAGAGCAGGTTAAATCCAAATAAGACAATTATGAAGTAGAATTAACTCTTTAAGTTCGCGTTTTAAAACTAGTATGTTTGAGAAAGCAAAGCCTCATAGTTAGGTTTCAGCTTCCACATAACTAGGCTCATTCGCTCTGAAGCAGCATAGGTACAGGCGTGAAGATGTTTACAATTAAACTCAATCAAATCGCCTGGATGAAGTAGAAAGCTGGTACAGGCGTTTCGTTCGTTGTTACGGCGGCACAAGCTGTAGCTAAAATGAGACACGTTGCCAAGATTGAGCATCCTAGCCATATTAGAGGCGAAGCTGGTATCTCGATGGTGATCGATCTGGGCGTTGCTATTTATGTTTCCAATTTGTCCGTGGTAACTAATTAAAGCCGTATTACAGCCTGGGTACAGCCATTGAATTACTTGATTAAGATAGGAGTCATTGTATGCTGTTTTTAACCTTGACTGTTTACCAAGATATGGCTCGTTAATTAACCATAGTCGATGGCGATTCGGAGCATACTTGGACACATCTAACTGCATCATCGGTACTAGCTTTGTCTGGCAGTACAGAACAAATTGTTCGTAGGCAAGACCTCGATCGCGAATATTGGTGCATAGTTGCATGGGTTTTCACTCGCAAACTAAAATAAATCACCTATCAAAGCTTGACAGAGCGGACCCCAACTTAATTAGGAATACTTACGACCCAACAATTGTCGGGTAATATGGTCGCTATGGAGCTTCTGACAACAGACCAAGACAAACCTCCCAAACCGCAACCAGGTTCAGTCAGAACGAATGTACAGTCAGGTCTAATCACAGCTAACTCTGCCAAAGTTTTAGCTGAGTTTTCAATTAAAGCTAAATCTGAAGAGTCTCGCCAATGATGTTTGCTGGGAAAAGACATAATATGTACATCACCATCAGTCAGAAGATAATGGACTCGGTTGCCCGAATGAGCCAACTTTCGACCTAAAATTGTAGGTAGTTGAGGATAAACAAGTGTGAAAGCTTTAGCGATTCCTGCTCCCATTACTGCCTGACCATTGGCTTTGACCACTCCATTAGTCGTGACGCACAAAGCAATTTCAGGAGTCATAGGTTTGTGCAACCAAGAATTAAAATCGAAAATATTTCCAGTTATTTCTAACATAGACAAATAAAGAGTTATCGCAATAATTAATTCAATTTCATCTCCTCAAACCTGATAGGGCTGCGTGTCTCGGACAAGTAAGCCTATTGAATCAATCTTTATTTATTCAGAAAAAAAGCTATACCTCATTATTGGTATAGCTTTGATTGGAATGGATATTCGCCTGAATATCCATTTAACGTAACTAAGCAGCACGTCTGTTCTTAAAGTAGTGGTATCTCTTGGAGAATTGCACTTGTTTACTACGTAACTCCTGTTCGTTAGCAATCAAACGCCACTGTACAGTTTGTTGGTCGTAAATCTCAATGAGTGCAAAAGCAGCTTGTAAAATTTGCTGTCTAGTCCAACCCGCGTAGTACTGTTGATAAGCTAGCTTAACTGCTCTAGCATCAACGTTTTGACCTTGACGTTTGAACTTAGCTATTTCAGAATTTATAATTGTGAATACAATTTGAGCTTCTGTCAAAGCCTTGGGCAATGCTACAGCCTGAGTCTGGTTAGAGACTTGACTAGGCACGGGCGTATACTTTTGAACAGGCACAGGCGAATAGCTTTGCATTGTTGGAGCATAGCCTCGAACTTGAGTAGCTGCGGGAGCATAACTTGTATAAGTCATAATTAGTAAACCTAATTTTAAAATTTCACCTAACTAGGTTCGACAGAACCACAACCAACGCGACTGGAGTTGTGTTTCGGCTAACTCGTCTAGAGTTATGCCTCTAAAAAATGTATCCACTGCTGATTAAACAGTGGATGCTTTCCTAAACTGGTTCGGATAGAACAAACCTTGGTCAAAAATCAAATTTCAGTTAGCTGATGCTGATAATAAAAATATCCGAATGTCGCCCAACAGTTGAACGTTGGTCTGTTTATTGCTAGAGCATAATCTACACAATTCTTAGTTCCGCTTTTTCCTTGATGCCACAATGCCATTAGCCAATCGCTGCGATCAACAATCCACTGATTTCTTAACTGCATTGCCTCTATGCTATAGCTGCCAGAAGAAATAATTTCGATTTGGTCGGCTTGGTTCAAAAGCCTTTGATATCTTTCCTGACCAGACCTAGACCATCTAGAAGGCTGAGACTTAAATGGAACTGCTGCAATTAAACCAATGCCACGATTTACAGCACACTCAGCCACAGCCATGTCCCAGCCCAAAGCCATACCAGATACAACCTTTGTGGGTTTACATTGAGCCAAAATAAAGTCGGCTGTATTTAGCAAGGCTCGATTGGTGCGATCGGAATAATTACCAGGCAAAGAAGCAGGTCGATGCCCCGTAAAACCTAAAATCATAAACTCAAATTTTGTAATGTTTCAATTACCATCACCTGAAAAGGTTACGATTGGATCGAGTTTATTTCTCAATTCTGTTGGGTAATTCTATTTTTTAGCGATCGCCTTTATCAGTTCATATTCTTTGGGAAACATACCACACGGCAGCATTCCACAATATTTGTGTATGACAAGATATTTGAGTGTTTCTAGTATTATGATTGGTATTTATGCAGAAACACACTAAAGTATGAACGCTATCTAAAACACTGCACAAATGCAAAAATCGATAGAGATACATCCTTTCCCAATCAGCTATATTTTCTTGACTGTGTTCGTTCTGAATTAACTTCCAAAGCCATTGACGATAGCAACTTAAACATTTCTCTAAATTGTTCACTTGCCATACACAATTTTTGCTCCTCTTGTGAGAATAAGGATTACCCAAACCCAAATCTAGCGGATTAAAATGAGAAGAACTTCGACTCCGATGGCGACCGCAGTACACCATCCCCGCAGTAGCAATATTGGTCTTACTAACGCTATGTAGCTTGGTTATCCTAACCAGCTTTAATTCCAATTCAAGTTGACTAGCTGAATTTTGATGGCGAGGGGCGCGGACGTTCCGTCCGCTTGCCCAATCGCCATGTTGATTGATATCCATTTTGAAAATGCGGATAAATAATTAACTTTAACTATTCCAATCCGCCAGGATTCAATTAAACTCCACTTATCTCTAATAAATATTGAACAGCTTTTTGAGCTTCATATACTGCATGGAAAAACACCTTAATATCTGCATTTAATAACGACCAATAATGTTCGAGATAGGTGGCATGATGTTCTAGTTCAGTACTACCAAGACCGAAATGATTGCCAAGAAAAGAAGCACCAAGATCTGCCACTAATTCTTCTCGATGATAAATAGGGTCATTTTTATCTCCACTATAAGAACGTTTGAGTTCCTTAGCCGTACTGTGAACTAATTCGTGAAACAAAGTTGCCCAAAATCCATCTCTCGAAACAAACTGTCCGCGATAAGGCATTTGTATTTGACTAGTAGTAAAGTTGTGACTAGCTTTATTGCCCCCGTATTTTATGTCTGTGTTGAGATTAGCAATAAAACTTTCAATTGCTAAATCCTTTACATTGCGGGACTCTTGAGCTTGATGGGGCAGCAAATCGGCTATTTTAGTCTTAGATTGACTATCATCAATCGCCTCGATATTGAAAACCATCAGCCATTTGAAAGAACAAATAAACTTTTCTTTTTCTATAATTTCTCCTCGATCGTCAGTAACTTTTTCGGTGATTGTTTTACTGCCTCCCCATCTAAGCCAGTTTGCTTTCGATCCTTGCTTGATTCTCCATCCCTTCTCACTACATTGAGCCTTACCAATATAGAAAGGACTAGAATATCCGTAATACAAACAGTCTATCTGACACAAAATAGGATTGATTCCTGAATAGGGTTTCTTGCTTATCAAATTTTGATAGCCAATATCATGCCAGGATTGATGCCAGGGTATTGTTCCTCGCTCAATCAGTTCTAGTAGTTTATTGGTGACGGTAGTAAAATTTTTACTTGTTTTGGTTCTAGACTTTTTCAAAGCAGCCATAATTGTTTTATCGTAATTTACAATTATGAGGCGTAAGCCAAAAGCCTCTGTATCCTCTGGAGAAGAAAAAACGAAAAACTGCATGAAAAAGTAGATTGTCATGCCCTTTAGAGAACTTCAGCCAATCCTGGCGTAGTAGTAAAGAGTGCGAAAGGTAATACCAGAGCCATTGAAAGTTAACCAGCGATAATCACATTCTCCTGGTTTGTACTTACCCGAACTACGACTCCACTCATCCCACAGTCCAGATAATCCATCGTCCCAATCTTTTAAAGCCATCCCGACTCGAATCCAGTCATCATAGATATCTGCATAAACAGGATTGATGGCATGAACTAACTCTTCTACAGTCTTATTAGAAAATGCTCTCGATCCGATCGCTTTTGTTTGAGGCAGAGGTCTGAGCCGATCGAGCCATAGACTAGATACGATCGGAATTTTGTGTCGGTCTGGAGCAGTTAGCCAGCGATATTTACCCGTCATTGGATGAACAGAGGGAGGCAAAGTAGAAAGTAAATTCCGACCCCTGATCTCTAAACCATTTGCCAGCTTAAAGCTCTTGATTGGGCGATCTACATAATATAAATATTGCCTATGTCCAGAACGACCCGAACTATAGCTTACTGTGGTCGGAAACCTCATTTGCTCAAAGCAATTTAATGCTTCGTGAGAGTCACAATCAACAGCTACTAGATGGCGATTGCCTGATTGATGACCGCATAACAGACTATAACCATTAGGAACAGTAGAATACAGACCTTGTTTGCCTCTGACCCACACTTTGCCGAATTGAGACAAAGAGCGAAACAAAGCCTGGGGCGAATAATAATTATCTTGCCACTTTCTACCCAAGGGTCGTTTATCAATACAAGGTACGAGTTTCCAATATTTGGGTAAAAGAAAAAGACTCTGGATTAGACGCTCTTGCGAGCGATTGCAGTTGCCTTGATGTTCTAAGCTTTTAAAATTGGAATTTACAAGGAGAGTTTGTTTGTCTTGAGAATAACTAAACATCAAATCTAGGGTTGGTTAATTGTTTGGTTATCTCAAGCGCAAGCTTTATGTAAGGAAACTTTTAGACTTCTTGCTAGGTCGCTTTTTGCCTTTCTCTGTTGTAACTTTCTCTGGTGCGTGCCAAACTAATTTTATCGAATTTGATTTTAACTTCGTCTCTACTCGTGGTTTAAGTCGAGACATCGATGGTTCAGTTACTTCAATAATCGCCTCATTTTCTACGGTCGGTAAAGATAATTTTGTCTTGATTTCTGGTTCGGTGGAACGATCTACCAAAGCTAATCCGATTAATTCTTCAATTCCAGACAGTTTTAACCCTACTAAATAAGCTATTCCTCTAGCCAAATGTAGTTCAAATTGCCTCTCAATCGATTCTGAATCCAAAGGCAAATTATGTTGATGGCAAAACTGGATTACCGCAGCAGGAATAGCTGCACCAGTATCTCCGACAAAAGTTGACCAAGTAATCTCCAAATTGGAATCAAACACTTGTGGTACTGGGGAAGGAACACTGTTTTGAGCCAAACTGTAGCAGATTCCCCAACGACAAATAGCAGCATAGGTAGGAATTTGGGTTTTAGTTTTAATATTAATTATTTGATATCTGGTTTTCTCACTGAATCTCAGACGTTTGACAATTGGCTGCATAAAACAAGCTAAAAATAGTATTTTATTTATTCTCAGCGTCAGCAATAGTTATATTGAAGGCTGTTATCGGATCACATCAGACACGGAGTTTATGAGCAATACTAAAGCTTAAGTTAGGGCAACTTTTATCGTATTCTTATGACTGACACTTCGGAAAAATCTAGTACAATCCGTTATCGATTGGGCTTTAGGTCTTCACGATATTCTCAGGATCTGATCGAATATTTACAAAAAGGGAATTCTTGTCTTGATGGTCGCCAAAAAGTGGAACAAATAGTAGAAACATTTTTTTTACCACTAGTCTTATCTCCAGAAGACCCTGACTTTAAAGCAATAGTCATTGAATCTCTAAGTAGGCTAAAAAGTCAGATAGAAATAATTCAGTCTATGACGGGGATCAGCTTGGTCAATAGTTACCAGCCTCCGTCTACTTCAGCTTTAAACTTACCTCACCCTATAGTGTCAAGTTTTTTGCCCCCCGTTCATGTAGATGCCGAACCAGAGCTAACAATTTTACAGGAGTTAGAAGCCGCTATTAATGGTTTTAAACAACAGTTAACCGAAGGTGTAGACCCTTTGGTCATAAGCAAAGCTCTGACACAAATTCAACCAGATCACGAAGAATCCTGGACAGAAGAAATATGGCAAATATACGACAGCTTTTATGAAGAAGTAAGCCAATTAGAATACCAAGCAACTTTTAGTCCTGAGACTGGTGCTTAATTATCATGAATACAAATCAAGTCATTTCAACTACTATTGCTCCTACTGCCAAAACCAAGGTCACAACCTTAACTCTAGTAATCGATCCTGGTACGAGTTGTACTAAAAGTATTCACTTAAAAGGTAGAAGAGGTCAACCCAAATATTCAATTACCAGTTCAGTCATCTGTCCTACGGCAATCGCCCCCGTCGCAGAAGAAACCTATGTCAAATTGCCAGATGACGAGCAGTATTACTTAGTTGGTGATTCGGCGATTCAAGCAAAGGTACAGTCGAGCATACGCCAGTTAAAATCCGAATCTTTAGTTCCCAAAACATTAGGAATCATTGGGCAAATCGCTCGCGAGGAGTCTTTGCCAAATCAATTTAAGCTCAAGTTAACTATGCTCTTGCCCATGTCTGAGACAAACGATCGAGAGTTTATTCAAACGGAACTATTAAAGGCTCTACAGGATTTTAACTATAGTGGGGTAAGTTATCAGATTAATGAAAGCAGCCTCGGATTTAAACCAGAAGGTAGTGGAGTGTATTCTTACCTGTCTCGTGCTATGAGTGCCGATACGATTAAAAATCAAACCTGTGCCTACTTAATGTTTGGTTATCGTAATACCAGCTTGCTTTTAATTGAAAATGGAAAATTAAATCATCGAAGTTCCCATTCTACCGATCTCGGCTTTTATAACTACCTAGATCTTGTAGCCGAGTACAGTAGCGGTCTTTATCGCCATGATATTCAAAAAGCAATTGTCTCGGAAGCTATTTACGGGGTAGGAGAGAACTGCCAGCAGGTTGTTCGAGGCTTTACCAGTCAGATTCGTGTTGAAGATCTAATTCGTAGCACCAATCCCAAATATCAGGAGCGGGAACGAGCTGCAATATCGGCTGCTATCGAGCGGGCTGACGGCGAATATTGGCAATTGCTATCGCGCTGGTTACGAGAGATGCTGCCACCATTGGGTCAACTCGATCGCGTAATTTACTGTGGAGGCAGTACTTCGTTTATTGAAGCTCCAATTCAGCAGTTTTTCCAAAATTGGAATGGAGAATTGCTAAATACCGATGCCATGAGCATTCAAATGTTAGAACAACTGAATCTTTCTCCCATAGCTCAAAGCAAATTTATCGAGCAGTATTTACCAATTCGTTTGGCTGATGCTTGGGGCGAATTTGTTAAACTCGCTAATTTTAAAATTCAACTTTAGCTATCATTGGATAGTAGCAAGCAACAAACACAGTCACTAAGATTAAAAGGCGTTGCTGAAAAATAATATTCTAGCAGTAAAAGCAGTAATAGATCGTTAATATTTTTCTCGCCATTTTAATTTATTTTCAATCCTTTACTTTCATCGCTTCTGCAAGCTCATTCTCACTAAGAACTTTGGGAGTAGCTATGGGAGTGCTAGTAGATTCTGAAACAAAAAATGGCGTGTTTTTATAAGCACCAGTCAAGCGGGCTTTAAGAATCATTCCCAATATTCGCAAAGTTCCTAGAAAAGCACCTCTTGTTCTAGGTTTGTTTGATCTAAAGGCATCTGCGGTATGTTGATACATTCTTATCGAGCCAAAAGTCTCGTCCAATAAGTGCCGATCTGAACCCAGGCAACTGTGAACTAAACCCACAAAAGACAATTTAGCGTCCGCTAGAGTATTACCAATCGGAGTATGACAACAAGCTGCATACCACCGCAATAAACCCCGATTGCTTAAACGAATACAGGCAAGATTTTCAATGCCCTGAGAAAAGACAATATTTTCGGGAATGGTCTGCACGATACTAGTTCCGCCATGTTCGTCGAGAACTTTCTCTTGCTTGTTTAGATAGCGAGCAAATGCCTGACAATCTGCACAGTAACAAACACATCTATTGATATTGTTGACACTCTTAATCTGACCTTGAAGCTTGCCACAGCTACAACTAATTGAATGAACCATCGTCTTTATATTCGGGAAAAAGCTATTTATTTTCAGTGTGATTATAACGTTCGCGAAACCCGAAGAAATATAGATTTTCTGAGTTTCTCTAAGTTAGAAACTGTTGAGAGTCGTTGTTTTTATTTGTTTGGTGAGTTACGTATGTTCTCAACACATCATTAATCAAGGTTTGATAGCCTCTGATTTCTGGATGTTTTTTAGCTGTGGCGCGAAACCATTCAAGAGTTTCAGTATCAACGCGAATGGAAATTGCTTCCGTATTTGGTTGTCTCTTTACCAGTTTAGCGTTCTTGAAGAATGCTTCGTCTAATTCTGGAATATCGGAAAAATCTATATCCTCATCAGACATAGACTGGATTTCTTTAGCTCGCTCCTCGCTCATAGGAGGTATTTCATTGTCATGCTTACGTACAATACTCATAATATAGTTTCCTCTCATTTTTGCTAGCTGGGCGTGCTGAGATGATTCTAATCCTCGATTCCCTGTCAGTAAACACTACTGTCAGCACTACCATTTGATTATTTCTTCCAATCCCAATATATCTAACCTCACCATAGTCTCGACGAGTATCAGCAATTTCGTACATTGGATACCGAAAAATTTCTGTAGCCTCTTCAAAGCTAACATTATGTTTTATCTTATTAGATTGATTTTTATCCTCGTCCCATTCAAATTCCATAATTTAAATATACTTATTTGTATATACGAAATCAAGACTTTTTTAAAACTAGATTTTGGTAATTTTAAAAAGCGGTGCTTGAGGCAGATATCTTCACTATTTAGAAAATACCAACAAATATAGTCAGCAAAATTAGAAGTACTCTGACTAAACCTGTTTTACGGGTCAATGGCGACCAAATTAAAGAAAGTAAGGATAAACCAAAAGTGCAGCCGACTAGAAATTGTTTATCGGCTACAAAAAACACAGCTATAAACCCGCATAAAGCCAGAAAGCCGAACAAGTAGCACAGAATCCAATCCAACAAAAAAACTGGATTATTACTAATTTTATTCATCATTAAAACAATTTAATTAATGACTAATATCATAATTGGCAAAACTGCTCGCTTATATGTAGTTACAAATAAGATTTTTACTTGATACTCAGTCGATTACCTCGTTCTACTAGTCTCGCCCAAGTTAATGGCTTACCAGCCTTTAGATGAGCAGCTATAGCATCTCTATCGATAGTTTTGACTGTTTTGGTTTTGACGAACTCTTCAGGAAATAGATCTAGATCGTGAGTTTCATCATAGTCAATTTCTACAGGCTGTTTACCACCCTTACCCACTACACTTATTTTGTATTTATTAGTTTCTATTTTGTTAACCTTGCTAATCTCAAGCCGATATAAAATCATATTCATCAGCCTTTTTGCCAGATTTTTTCTCGATTTTTTAAGAGCGTTGAGTCGGCTAATCTCAGCAGTAATATAACTAGTATCCTCTTGAAACCTAAGATAACTGATAAATCTATCTACCCTCTCTCCATAGTCTTTTCTAGACTCCCCTTCTCTTCTCAGAATTATTTGAGTCAAATGTTCATCTATTGCGCGATCGCGACGCGAAGCTAGTCCTTTAGGGCGTTCTTCATCATTGCCTTCTTCAGCTTCTAATATTTTGCTCAACTGTTCTAACTCTTCACCAGACTCTAACTCAGGACGTTCAAATAGCATCTCTTATATAAATTTGCTTTCTTACATTGCAGATTTATAACGTCGTCAGACGTATTTGATTTATATAAATTGCTTTATAGGTAAAGACAATAGTGGCTAAAACACTCTGCAATATGAAGTTGCGATAAAACTTTTTGGATTATACGAAGTAATAGTAAACTATACCCTTTTAAAGCGTGCTTCATACTGGCGATCGCCAGAACCCAAATTCATAATATTGGAAAGACTACTTAGGTCATTATAAGAAGTTACAGCAAAACCTAGATTGACTAAAAAACTTTTAATGGCTTGTAGTTTCAATGCTTTAACAAAATCTTTTATCTACATATATTTAAAATTTATTCAGGCTTACAATCATGGCTCATATCTTAATTTGTCACACGGATAGCATCATCGTTCGGGGCTTAGAAGCTTTTTTATCTAGCTCTGGTAAATACCAAATTTATACGGCGAATAACTACCTCAACGGCATAAAATCAGCTAGTTTTCTTCAAGAATTAGGAGAGACTTTTGTGCTGATAGCTGAAGGCAAGATATTAGATTCGGATAAGTGTAGACAGCTTGCAGAATTCGACCGAGCTAAATTGATTCTTTGCGACCGCAAAGCTAACCACAATTCCTTACTTCTAGCTCTTAACTGTAACAGTTCCTACATCAGTTTGGAGTATAACGAACCTCACAATCTCGCCCTAGCAGTGGAGTGTGCCTTTGTTGGTAGTGTATTTATTTGTCCTCAAGTCAAAAAGCAGCTCAGTCAATACGTTTTTCAATCCAAACTCAAACAGCGTCAGGCAGTAGCAGAGTTGGCAGAAGTCGATCGCCGTATTTTGGCTTTGGTAGCTCAAGGTCATACTCACAACACTATCGGCAAAATAGTCAACTACAGCGCGTTAAACGTTGGTTATCGCCTGAAAGTAATTGTCCAAACCCTGAATCTGCAAACTAAACAAGAAGCGATCGCCTTAGCTAACAGTATCGGTTTGAATAGAAGCCTGAGCGAGTCAGCATTCCAAATTGCTTGAATTCATTTGTCCATAAGAAATCTGAACTATATAACAATCGAAAAATTATGAATACAATTCACTTTGTTATTGGCAACCGAGGCAATATCGGCAAAAGCTTTTTTAGCTCTTTAATATGCCATTTTTACTCATCGAACAGCAGACCATTTACTCTTTTTGACGCTGACCCCGACAAGCAAGATGTCTCCCCTCTTTATGGAGGTATTACGGACGTTACTTTTGATGCCTGTAATGAAATTATGGTCAATCATAGTACCGATGCTATTAAAGTCGATCGCATTTACGAGTCGGCATTAAAGCAAGATGTCATTGTCAATATGCCCAGTAATTCTCACAAGGAATTACTGTTTTGGCTTACCCAAAATGGTCTGAACCAAGCTGAGTTTTTGGCAGCAGAAAATATTCAGATCTATCTTTGGTACTTGTCTAATGGAGATGCCACTAGTCTTAACCTACTTAAAACCTTGGTCGATAGTTATCCAGCGTTCAAAATCACTTTGGTTCAGAACAAGGGAATCGACAACCAGTGGAATCAGGAACTTAATGCAGACATGAAAAAGATAGCTAAAAAAATCTCGCAGTTAGATTTATCTACTATGCCCAAAGGCGAAAGAGAGGCTACTTTTACTTCGGGCAAAGCTTATGCCAAATATATCAGCAGCACTACCAGCAGTAAGCTTTCAGTCAATCGTCTTAAAACCTACCTAGACAATCAATGCGCTAAATTTATCCAAATATTTTCCCTGGCTAAACCAGCTTAAATGATGAACGATAAGAATAGCCAGGATAATAGTCCTTTACCGCCCCCTCCCAGTCTGCCTCTAGAACCCACAACAGATACCGATCCAGTTTTAGCAAAAACTCCGCCCGCGTCTATTATCGAGCAGCTAGCTAATTTGGCAGACAAGTCCGAGGTAATGTCTCTGCTTGAATTTAAAGAGGAACAACAGTTGGATAAAAACGATCCTCTTTGGGCGTTTCTTCTACAGTTCAAAACCATCGAAAATTCAGTCAATAAACAGGAACAAATACTCAATCTATTAATTGCTGATTTTGAAGCCAAGTTCGAGCAGCAGATAGATG
>JADEXJ010000099.1 GCA_015207195.1 Pleurocapsales cyanobacterium LEGE 10410 | reverse complement strand
ATTTTTCCAAGATGTTGTTCGAGAGTTGCTCCGTTTTTCCACTGCCAAAAATGATTATTATCGCCAGGGTATGAGGGCTAAATCCTTGATTCAGCAAGCTCTGTGATTGTTTGTGTCGCCCCCGCAGCTCAAGCCCAACAGATAGCTTCAATTGAGCTTAAAGAGATAAATTATCAATTACTTAGATAGATTATCGAAAAGGGCGATCGCTTTTTAGAAATTTTGCGCCCCAAACGCATTTTTTTCTGAGGCGTTTTGCTAAATATGATTAAGATAAGTAAACTCTCAAACCAAAAGAGCTACTTGCTACTTGGAGGACATATAAAAAGTTATTTTTTACATTCAAGTTAATGGTTTTGCCCCCCCAGCCCCCCAACTCGCGCGCGACCGTAGGAAGTCCTTTAGGGTTCCTTTGCGCCTTTCGGCGAACGGGGCTAACGCCCCAGCGTCGCGAAGCGACTTTGCCTCGATAGAGGCTGTGGGTCGCTCGTCAATTCTGGGGGGAGACCAATTGAAAGTCCCCCAAACTTGGGGGATTTAGGGGGCGTTGATGTAGTAAATGAGACTTTTTAGACGACCTCTTACGAACCAGTATCTTAAAACTAACTACGATCTAGGCACATTGCCAAGCCTGTATCTGAAACGCTTTGGGATTAATTCCAAAATCTTGACGAAATGCCGTCGCAAAACGACTGCGACTTCTATAACCTACTGTCAGTGCAACTTCTTCAACTGAGAGGTCTGAAATTAGTAAAAGTCTCCGTGCCTGTCGCATACGACAACGACGTAGATATCCGTAGGGGGTTACGCCATAAACTTGATGAAAACCCTGATTGAGTTTGGAGCGATTTGTACCTATCTGTCTGGCTAACATTTCTATGGTAGGAGGGTTGGTACTCTGATTCGGCAAAATTGTTTCTGCTTGGTAGATAGAGCTTAGGTCGAATTTATCTAGGTGCGGTTGCAGCATCGTCTCTAAATAAAGAGTAACCAGTTTTAGAGCTTTTTGTTCTAAGTAAGCACGACGGTTTGCGCCCTGGTAAGGACAACTAAGAATTTGCTCGATAACTTGTTTCATTGCAGGTGTAATTGGATTGCGGGCAACACAGTCGAGAACGGGTATTTGAGAGTAAACATCGTCGATTAAAATTTGCTCGAAGGTTTGATAAGCATTAGGAGCGATCGCATTATGCAGAACTCGATCGAGCATCTCGGCAGTGCTGGAGATTGTATAGCCATTTTGGTATTGATAAAGGAATTTAATTACTCTCTCGGCAAGACAGTATATATGAGGAGGCAAGTGCGACATGAATTTTTGAAAATAGGTCATCAGAATCGGCGGTTTGAAAACAATCGCAGCTCTCATTTCTCTGTGACGCGATCGCTCGATCCATAACTGCTTTAGACCAAAGTTGGGAGAAAAACGGCTATAACCCGCATCAGCACCACTTAACTGAAATTCAAATTTGAGAGGATTGCCCACACTCGCTGCTTCGATTACTATGTCGCGTGACAAAGTATAGTCAAAAATTTCCAGGGTTAAATCTTCGTTCAACTCAATCTGCTGAAAATAGCCTTGACCTAAGTGAGATGGACAGACCATGATGCGATCGCTTTTGTCTGAATGTAGCAATCTCGAATCCCTATAACTTCCGAGTTCGAGCCAGTCCTCACACCGCTCTAATATTAATCTCGTTACCATAATGCCAATAAATGTATTAGCTATCTTTAAAATATAAATTATTGCAAATAATTTGCATTATACGACATGAGGAGTAGAGAACAGGAGAGAATTAAAAGCTAATTTTCTTTAGGCGATAATAGTTGTTGCTTTAATTCTTCTAAGTAAAGCTTCGTCCCAATTGTCCCAGGTAAACCCGCACATAAATAAGTTGGGATAAAATAAACTCGTCCTGCCTTACTAGCATCCATAGATTGAGCGATCGCATTTTCTTGCCATGCTTGTTTTATCTTTGATAGTTGATTGCGACGGAAGTTATTGAGTTTTTCTCCTTCGCCAAAATCATGACCAAAAACAATAATCGAATCAGCATCGTTGAGTTTGGGTAGAGTTTCAATCGAAATAGGTCTTGATGGTGAATTGGGTTTGGGAGGTTCGAGTCCAGGAATTGGAACGGGTTGGAAACCTAATTGTTCGGGTAATGAGGTACACTTCGTATGGGAATCAAGGGAATTAATTTCTTTGAGTTGTGACGACTCGATCGATAAAAGATCGGGATGCTCGGCTACTTGCTACTGCGCCCGAAGGAAGTCCTTTAGGGCTACTTACGAACAGATAGCTTTGGTTGTCATGATTTAACCTAAGTTCGACTTAAAACTCCACCGCAACCGAACCTCGAACAGTAAATGGGTCGCCAGGATAATTAAATCTAGTTCTAGAAGTATTTACAGATTCGATAAAATCAACATCAAATAAATTATCGAAGTTCAATCTTACCTGCCAGTTATCCCGACTGTAGAAAAGGGCAGCATTAGTGAGGAAATAGCTATCTGCCGTAAAACTATTGGGTAGTCCTCCTTGTCTTTCATCAACAAAGTTAAATCCCGCACCAAAGCCCAATCCTTGTAAACTTCCCTTTTGAAGTTCGTAAGTTGTCCATAAACTGGCACTGTTTTCAGGTATTCCTGTCAGCTTACTACCCACAAATTCGGGGTCGGTATCTTCTGTCACTTCGGCATCGATAAAGGCATAGGAAGCAATAATGTTCCAACCAGGCATAATTTGTCCGCTCAGGTCGATATCAAATCCTTCACTTTGCTGTTCTCCCGTGGCAATAAGTGCTGAACCCACAGGATCGCTCGGATCGTTTACGGCGACGTTTTGCTTGGTGATGTTAAAGTACCCTAGAGTTGCTGACAGACGATTCTCTAGGATCTCGGCTTTAATTCCCACATCAAACCCTTCTCCTGTTTCTGGTTCTAAAGGTTCTCCATCAGCGTCGGTATTTTCTGTATTTGGTACAAAAGATTGAGAATAGTTAGCGTACAGAGAAATCTGCGAACTTGGCTGGTAGACAATACCAACGTTGGGAGTCACCGCATCATCGTTTTGATTCGTTTCTTCCCCAGTTAAATTATCAGTCAGGTCTAGGTCAACGATATCGTAACGTACTCCTGCTGCTAGAATTAGGTTATCTAAAAGATCGATTTGGTCTTGCAGGTATATTCCCAGCCGATCCGTAGTTCGATCGAAATCCTCAATCGGAGTAAGTTCCTCTCGATCGGGTACAGAAACGGCAAAGTAGTCTGGATCTGGATCAAAAATATCGATCGCAGAAGCAGGTTCAAACAACGCTCCAGCTGATTCTTTTGCCTCTGCACGAGATAGATCGACCCCAAATAAAAGATTATGCTTTAGTGGACCCGTATTGAATTTACCTCGAACATTAGTGAAGAGCGAAAACTCTTCGTTTTCTATTGGTTCAGTAGCATATAAACGAGTTAACTCTCCCGTTGATTCGTCTAAGCTGAATGGTAACGCTAGAATACCAGACGGACCATCATCCGAAGCATAGCGAAATCGATTGCGTAATTGCCAATTTTGGCTAAAATTATGCTCTAATGTGTAGCCTACATTCAGGTTAGTAAATTCTTGGCTATCATCGGGATTGTTAGTTACTCGTTCTGGAGGAATATCGGCAATGCCCTCACCAAAGGCGACAGTGCCAAAATTCACTGGATCGTTATCTTCGGCGTATTCAAGATTGACAGTTAGGTTAGTGCGATCGCCAATTTGCCAGGCGATAGTAGGGGCGATGAAAAAGCGATCTAAGCTATCATCAAAATCACGAAAACTTTCTTCGGTTCGATACAGAGCATTAAAACGATAGAGCAAGTTACCATCGCCCGTTAACGGTCCCGATAGATCGATACTGGGACTATAAAAGTTGCGGTTGCCCACCTGAAATTGCAGATTATAATAGGGTTCGGCAAGAGGTTTTTTCCTCACCAGATTAATTATGCCTCCTGGTTCTGCCTGACCAAACAAGGTCGATGGTCCTTTTAAAATTTCGACTCGCTCTAGATTGGCTGTTTCTGGGGCTGCCGAATCTGCACTGAAACCAGGAAAACCACCAAAACCATCTCGTGCAATTCTCGCATCCCTAAATCCGCGAATGGCAGCTTCAAACGCCCGACCATCATTATTGCCCAAAAACGTTACTCCCGCAGCGTTTTCTAACACCTCTTCAAGTCCAGTTGCCTGCTGGTCTTCAATCACCTGTTGGGGAATTACCTGAATCGACTGAGGAACATCTCGCAACGGTGCATCAATTCTGCCACCGATATCTGCATCGGGGACCAAATATTCTTCTTCTGTTCCTTGACCTGTGGCAATCACCTCTATTTCTTCATCAGGCTCTTCTGCTGTCGCTCTTTCAGGGGCAATGCTTAATACCAAACCGTCTCTACCTGGAATTACTTCTGCACTTGGTGTCTGGTTTTCTCCCGTAATCCTGACTTGGATACTATTATCATCGGCTTCATTAACTGTAATCCTACTAATTCCTGGCGCGGGGTTGGATTCGCTTACGCCATTTCTAATTGAGAATGCTAAAGTGGCATCCAGAATATCGATTACTAGATCGTTACCTTCTGGGATAATTAAAGGTACTAATCTTTCACTCCCTGCTACCGTTTCTAAAATCAACTCCAACCCTTCATTAGTCTGGATTACCTCTACTCCAGTAACTCGCGTCAAATTATCCTGCGCTAACAAATCTATAGATGATAACTGATTATGAGATTTCTCTATTAGAGTTTTCTCCCCTGCGCCCTTGCGCCCCTGCTTCTCCGCTCCCCCTATCTCCTCCGCTAACGATATTTCTGCCACAGCAATTTGACCTATAGCAATTGCCAAAAACACAAAAAGATTCCAACCTAGTAAATACTTTCTCACTATGCTCCTCACATCATTACTCAAGCCCGCCTAAAAAGAGCTTGATGCAAATTATTTTCAATTAATTTAATTTACTGGAGAAGCAAAGTTATTTCTAGAAATTTTGAACCGTAGCTGCATTTTTTTTCGAGACATTTTGCTAAATAAAGTTAAGGTAAGTAAATTTATCAATCGATTTAACTCAACTAACTTCTTGCCTTACTTGCATCTGAAGCACTTTAGGATTAACTCCGAACTGTTGGCGAAATGCTATGGCAAAATTACTGCGACTTTTGTAACCCACTGCTGCTGCAACTGCTTCAACGGACAGTTCTGAAGTCATTAATAGTCTCTTTGCTTTTCGCATACGGTAATCTCGCAAGTAGCCAAAGGGAGTTGTATTGTATATTTGATGGAATCCTTGATTGAGCTTGAAGCGATTTGTACCGACCTGTTTGGCTAACATCTCTGTGGTAGGAGGATTAATGCTTTGACTCTTTAAGATTTTTTCTGCTTGGTAGATATAGTTGAGATCGGATTTGTTTAAACGCGATCGCAGCATTCCTTCTTCAAAATATAGAGTAACTAAGTTCAAAGCCTTTTGTTTCAAATAAGCACGACGAGTTGTACCTTGATATGGACAACTGAGAATTTGTCCGATAACTCGTTCCATCGTCGCGGAAATTAAATTATGACGTGCATATTCGATATCTTGTATCTCAGGATAAACAGTACCGTTTAAAACTTGCTCTAAGGTTGCCTGAGAACTGTGAGAATCGACAGAAATCGTATCTTGTAAAACTCTTTCAAGCATTTCCTTGGTACTAGAGGCTAAGTATCCTTTTCGGTATCGATATATGGAGCGAATAACTTGCTCGGCAATATGATGTGTTTGAGGGAACAATCTCGCCATAAATTCTTGAAGATATATCGCGGTTGTGGATTGTTTAAAGACAATCTCTATTTTAAAATTTTGTTGATGCGATTGCTTGATATGTATCTCTCTTAATCCAAAGCAAACGTCAAATAAGCTATGTCTCGCATCAACACCTGTAAGTGGAAAGCCAAAAGCCACAAAACTATTGTGACTCGGTATGTCAATTATCAAATTGCGATCTAGCCTATAGTTTTCAATGACAAGGCTTAAATCATCCCGCAGCGAAATTTCTTGCCTGTATCCTTGACCCAAATGAGGCGGACAGACCAAAATGCGATCGCTTTCGTCTGAATGCAGCAGTCGCGAATCCCTCGTACTTCCAGGTTCGAGCCAATCCGACCATTGTTCTAACATCAATTTCGTCGCCATAACATACATAGATATATGAACACAATTTAAAAATTATCTTTAGTCGCAATGGTAAATATTTAACTATAATAATTCTCATTAAAAGCTTACAATAACAAAATGAGCAAACAGTGGTTAATTATTCGCCCGAAGATATTACCAATATCGTTTCATCTCGATCGCCGAGTACCAGTAATTTTATTAGTTCTTACTTTAGTAACGCTCTTGGCAATGGTATTAAGCGTCGGCTATGGAGAATATCCAATTTCGCCTGTGGATGTAGTTAAAACTTTATTGGGTATACCTACAGCAAATGGCGATTACGCCTTTATTATCAATACTTTGCGCTTACCGCGAACTATTGTTGCTTTTCTAGTTGGAGTGGGACTGGCGATCTCAGGTACAATTACCCAAGGTATTACTCGTAATCCTTTAGCTGCTCCCAGTATTATCGGCGTGAATGCAGGAGCGACTTTAGCTGCGGTAACATTACTAATTTTACTGCCCAATACTCCTGTATCTTTACTTCCCTTTGCTGCTTTTGGCGGTGCGTTAATAGTGTCGCTGTTAATCTATCTGCTGGCTTGGCAAGGAGGTAGTTCACCCGTGCGGTTAATTTTGGTAGGTATTGGGTTTAGTTTGATTGCTGGTGCTTTAACTGACATTATGATTACCTTTGGTGAGATTAATACCGTATCTCAGGCTTTAGTCTGGTTAGCAGGTAGTGTTTATGGACGTAGTTGGTCACAAGTATTTTCCTTAATTCCCTGGATTGCTATCTTTGGCTTAACAGCATTATTACTAACTAGAGAATTAAATACCTTAAACCTGGGAGATGAAGTAGCTCGTGGTTTGGGAAGTCAGATTGAATGGCAACGAGGTTTGCTACTTTTAACCAGTGTTGCTTTGGCAGGTGCGAGTGTAGCTACAGCAGGTGCAGTTGGTTTTGTCGGTTTAATGTCGCCTCACCTGGGAAGACAGTTAGTAGGAGCTTCCCACGAAGGACTATTGCCAGTAGCAGCCATGCTGGGAGGAATGTTGGTAGTAGTTGCCGATCTATTAGGCAGAGTTTTGTTTGCACCTTTGGAACTTCCCTGTGGCATCATCACCGCAGCCATTGGTGCGCCTTATTTTGTTTATTTATTAATTAATACTCGAAAATAAATGTTTAATGTTCAATGATAAATGTTCAATGAATGGTCACAGCCTAGAAGCCAAAAACTTAACTCTGGCATACGATGGTGCTGCGATTATTAGAAATTTAAGTCTTGCAATACCTGCTGGTAAAACAACAGTGCTGGTAGGGGCAAATGGTTGTGGGAAATCTACTCTACTGCGAGGATTAACTAGATTACTAAAACCCAAGTCGGGTCAGGTATATCTCGATGGTAAGGCGATCGCCAAACTTAAAGCAAAAACTGTGGCGAAAAAAATGGGAATGTTACCCCAAAGTCCCGTTGCGCCTGAAGGTTTGACTGTCAAAGACTTAGTTGCGATGGGTCGTTATCCCTATCAAAGCTGGACACAGCAGTGGTCAAAAGAGGATGAACTTCAGGTAGCAGAGGCTTTAGAAATTACTACCATGAGGGAATTGGCAAATCGCCCTTTAGACAGTCTTTCTGGAGGACAGAGACAGCGAGCTTGGATCGCAATGGTATTAGCTCAAGATACGGATATTCTACTGTTAGACGAACCAACAACCTTTCTGGATTTATCTCATCAGGTAGAGTTGTTAGATTTGCTGGACGAACTCCAAAAAAGTAAGGGTAAAACCATCGTCATGATTCTGCACGATCTTAACCTTTCCTGTCGTTATGCGGATTACTTAGTAGCCGTACAGCAGGGTAAAGTATACGCTACAGGAACTCCCCAACAAGTGATGACGGAAGAGACGGTAAGAGATGTATTTAATTTAGAATGCCGTATCGTATCCGATCCTCTAGCAGATACGCCGATGTGTATTCCGATGGGACGTAAGGTTAAATTAAAGCACTTGTGAAATGATTGAAACAAAATCACATACTATTTGCGATCGCCAGTTAAAGGATGTTGATTGTGGTGCGATATTGATAAATTTATTACGCCTAATGTGAATTAGATTTTAAGAAGGAGTAACAAACTGAAAAGTAAGAACGTCTATAGAAAAGCGATCGCGAAGAAGAAGGCGCAGTTATATCCCATGACTGGGATTGGTTTGGTATCAATGACGAAGCTTGTGGCATTTTCTCCTCCTAATTGCTTGACCCATTTTCGGCGTAATACCTCTATCATCTGTCCTAATTTACGCAAACGCCGATTGAACTGACTTTGAGTCAGTAAGTTGGGAAACCACTGTCCGTAGTTGGCTCGAATAAATCCAATAAACTGGGTTTCACCTGGAAACGGTAGATAGTCCATAATCAATGCCAGAGTGATAATTTCATATGCGAAGCCCTATCCTACCCTAAAGGGTTAGCTTCGCGTCAAGGATTCCCTTATCCCACAGGGATACACTCCGCTATGCGAAGCTGTCCCTAAAGGGATACACTTCGATATACCCTTTAGGGTCGGTCAAGGACTAGCTTCGCGCTTGTCCTTATTATCCCGCCCTGACGGGACGAATGGGGGTCGCGGTATCCTTTAGGACTGTTGCTCATTTCAGGCTTTGCCCCTGGAGATACTGTCTTTAAAGCATCTCCCTCTGATATATACCAGTCGTCTACAAGAACAAATACTGTGATTATTAAGCTATGAAGCCTCTCAGCCTTGCTTGCGCGAAGACTGAGTATCTGGTAAGACACCCTTCTCGTATGAGACAGCTACTCGTATCCCAGAAAACCGTGCTTCTCGGTGAACAGCAGGACGGGGCGTATAAAGTGCGGAGGCAACCTCCGCACACAGCCCCTCGACTTTAGCCATACTGAACCTCTAACTCATTTCTGGCTAGAGCTAAAAAGAAACAAATATTTGGTTATGTATCGTTTTTCTGCTTGCTCCCTACTATTACTTATCAGGCGACACAAGGCTTATCAGTACCCATTACTGTCTGAAATTTATCTTTGACCAAATCTTGCATCAGGGCATTAAACAGGTTTTCTTTATCGCCAAAGTGACTGTATACCGTAGCTTTAGAAACTCCTGCTGACTTGGCTACTTTGTCCATGCTAGTGGCAGCATAACCATTTTTGAGAAACTCCTGCATTGCTCCTTTTAAAATGGCTGTACTCTTGGCTTCTGATTTGGTGCGTTCGGAATTGTGGTTAATTTTAATCATATCGATCGGTAATAAAAAAGTGTTGCCAAACTAGCCAGTTTAGTTTAGTATATTAATAACTGAACTAAACAGTTTAGTAAAATAATAAAAATATTTTAATCGCTATGGAATATACAGCAGATAGCAAATCTAAATCTGGCAAACCTTTGGTAAAAAAGATCCCCGTATTGATTGCTGGTTTAGCTTTGATAGTTGGCGGAATAACAGTTTATCGATTTACTCAAATAGATACTTCTGAGTCGGAAATCTCCCCTCAAACAATGCCCGAAGTCACGACAGTAACGGCATTAGGGAGATTAGAACCTAGTGGAGAAATTATTACCATATCGGTTTCTTCTGGCGCACAAGGAAATCGTATTGAAGAATTACTGGTCAAGGAAGGAGACAAGATCGAACAAGGTCAGGTAATTGCAGTTTTAGACAGTCGCGATCGCCTCCAGGCAGAATTAGAGCAAGCCAAAGAACAGGTAGGAGTAGCCCAAGCAAATTTAGATCTAGTTAAGGCAGGGGCAAAAACGGGAGAAATTCAGGCACAACAAGCAACGATCGCCCGTCTGGAAGCCGAACGCAGTAACGATATTATGGCGCAAACAGCTACCGTATCTAGAATTAAGGCTGAACTGAACAATGCGCGGGTAGAATATCAACGCTATCAGCAACTATATCAGGATGGGGCAATTTCAGCATCCGAAAGAGATAGCAGATATTTAGCTTTAGCCACGGCAAAAGAACAGTTAGCAGAAGCCAAAGCTAATCTAAACCGAATCGAATCATCTCAAGAGAAGCAGATTGCCGAAGCCAGAGCAACTTTAGATAGAATTGCCGAAGTTCGCCCTGTAGATGTCGCAGTGGCTCAAGCAGAAGTCAGACAAGCTCAAGCAGCAGTTAAGGTGGCTCAGGCAGAATTGGCTCGTGCATTGATTAAATCACCCCAAGCAGGAACAATCATCAGAATTTTAGCTCGTCCAGGGGAAATAGTTTCTGGCGATGAAGGAATTGCCAGAATTGGACAGACTGACGAGATGTATGCAGTTGCCGAAGTCTATGAAAGTGATCTGAAAAAAGTGGCAGTTGGGCAACCAGTAACGGTTACCAGTAGTGCGATCGATGAAAAACTAACGGGGACAGTAGAGAAAATCGGGCTAGAAATAGAGCGACAAAATGTAGTCAACACCGATCCCACTACCAACATTGATGCCAGGGTAGTCGAGGTGGAAATCAGACTAGATGAAGAATCCAGTCAGAAAGTAGCGGGGTTAACTAATTTGCAGGTGAAGATAAGGATTGAAGTAGGAAGTAGGAAGTAGGAAGTAGGGAGTAGGGAGTAGGGAGTAAGAAGCCCTAGAAGATTTTATGACTAACAACTAACAACTAACAACGATCACACATATGTTTAAATCACTAAAAAACCGTACCCCTTTGGGTTGGCTACAGCTCAAACACGACAAGATGAAAATGCTGACAGCATTAGCAGGAATTGCCTTTGCCGACATCTTAATGTTTATGCAGTTGGGATTTAAGGATGCTCTGTTTACTACCAATACCCAGTATCCCAGGCTAGTTGACGGGGACATTATTCTACTTAGTACTCAAGCGACTAATTTTAATGAGTTATATACCTTTCCGCGACGGCGACTTTATCAGGCGATGGATGTTCCAGGGGTCGAATCTGCCGAACCTGTTTATATTGGCTCTCTTAAGTGGCGCAATCCTCAAACCAGAGAAAAAACCTCAATGATGGTTATGGGGTTCGATCCAGAGCGACCAGCTTTCAATTTGCCCGAAGTCAATCAGCAGTTAGATAAAGTAAAAATTCCCGACACGGTATTGTTTGATCGCGCCTCTAGAGGAAATTACGAAGAGGCAATTGCCCAAATCGAACAGGGACAAGTCGTAACCACAGAAAGCGATCGCACTACCCTAACTATTGCGGGTTTATTTGAAGTAGGTGCTTCTTTTGCCGATGATGGAGCATTGATCACCAGCGATTATAATTTTTTACGTTTATTCCCCAGAAAACAGCAAGGAGCGGTCAGTTTGGGCGTTATTAATCTCGAACCAGGACAGGATGTGGAACAAGCTAGGGCTGCTTTAAATGCCTATCTAACCGATGATGTGCAAGCCTATACCCATGAAGAATATGTCGAAAAGGAACTGAACTACATCCAAAATCGTTCTCCGATTGGTTTTGTCTTTACTTTAGGAACAACAATGGGCTTTATTGTCGGTATTGTGATTGTCTATCAGGTTCTTTCCACCGATGTCAACGATCACATGGCAGAATACGCCACCTTTAAAGCCATGGGATATAAAAACTCTTATCTACTGTTTGTGGTGTTTGAAGAAGCCATCATCTTATCTATTTTTGGCTTTATTCCCAGTACATTATTGGCGATGGGACTATATCGATTAACCGCAGCAGCCACGGCTTTACCTATCGTGTTACCCCTATCTAGGGCAATTACGGTTCTCATCCTGACGTTTGTTATGTGTGGTGTTTCAGGAGCGATCGCTACCCGCAAACTGCAATCAGCCGATCCAGCCGATATTTTTTAGATGACACTATCTACGGTGCTATATTGATGTCACTGTTAGAATTGTTGTTATGCGAGTTGTCATAGATACCAATGTTGTTTTTGAGGGTTTGACCAAACAAGGAGGTGCTGCGGGATTATTAATTGACAGTTGGCTTGCGGGTTTATTGGAAGTCTATATTTCTAACGCCTTAGCCTATGAATATGTAGATGTATTATTTCGTAAACTTTCTAGATCTCGTTGGCGAGAATTACAGCCAGTTTTAGGAACATTAATCAGCAAAACTAAGTTTACTTCTATTTACTATTCTTGGAGACCAACTTCACCCGATCCAGGAGACGATTTGGTAATTGATTGCGGAATGAATGCAGCAGCAATAATAGTCACATTAAATATCAAAGATTTTCGTAGAGCGCAAGAATCATTGGGTTTACAGATAATGACTCCCACCGAATTAATTATTGAGTTAGCAAAATAAAAGAGGAAGATATGAGTAGATTAACTTTAAGATTACCAGAAACTTTACATCAACAGTTGGTAAATTTGGCAGAAGGAGAAGGAATTTCCTTGAATCAGTATATTGTTTACGCCTTAACCCGCCAAGTAAGTTCTGCTTATACAGTAGAAACTATCTCAAAAGAAGATATAGCCAAACAGCAAGAGAATTTTGAGCAGCTTTTGGCAAAACTAGAAAAAGCCGATGCACAAGAGATCGAACAGGTTTTATCTCAAAGAGAAATTGTTAATCCCGAACCAGCATTGACTCCAAATATTGTCGAGCGACTTAAAACAAAAATCAAAAAGCAAGAATAATCAACTATAGCGCGATCGCTACTCGCAAGCTTCAGTCAGCCGATCCTGCCGACATTTTTTAAGATTCATTATTTAAGCAAATTCTATGTTCTCTTTCAACCAATCACTCAACATCTCCTCTGATGTTGTTCCCGTAGCAATACCCAACATGATGTTTACTACATCTACTTCTGAAGCAATTAATCTAACTTGGTTAATTTCCAAAAAAACCGCCATGACGATAAATGCAGTTCTTTTATTTCCGTCTACGAAGGGATGGTTAATGGTGATACCGTAACCCAAGGCAGCAGCTAAATCCCAAAGAGTAGCATCAGGATTATAGTTAGCTATATTTACAGGGCGATATAAAGCACTTTCTAGCTTTCCTTCATCGATGATTCCCGTCGTACCGCCAAATAAACTAAGCTGCTGTTCGTGCATGGCTTTAGCTTGAGCGAGAGTAATAAATTTAATCTTCACTTAGCTAACTCTTTCATTGCGTTGCGGTAGCGATTGGTAATATCCTTGGCAGCTTCCATCGCCGACTCAAACTCAGGATCGTAAGGAGTTAAATATACGCCATCGGGTGTTTGGGTAACGTACAAACTGTCTCCTTCTCCCACATTCATCTTCTCTAAGATTTCCTTAGGAATACTTGCACCCAAAGAATTACCAATTTTTCTAATTTTTAGTTTCATGACTTGAATATTGTAGTTACAAGCGTAGCTACCAGTTTAGCAAAAATATCTGACCAAAACTAAATGCTTATTTAAACTCTTTACGCCAGAAAGAAAAATAATATTCGACTGCTATCAACCATCAACCATCAACCATCAACCATCAACCATCAACCATCAACCATCAACAACTAACCATGAACCATCGACCAGTAATAGATATTCATAATTTAGACCATTCCTTTGGTACGGGAGAACTTCGTAAACAGGTATTATTTGACATTAATTTGGAAATCGATCGCGGTGAAATTGTCTTAATGACGGGTCCATCTGGTTCGGGTAAAACTACTCTATTGACTCTGGTTAGTGGATTGAGATCCCCTCAATCGGGAAGCTGCAAAATCTTGGGTAAAGAACTTTGCGGAGCGAGTTCTGCTGAATTAGTTCAAGCCAGACGCAATAATGGCTATATCTTTCAGGCACATAATTTACACCATAGTTTAACTGCCAGTCAAAATGTACAGATGGGTTTGGAAGTACACGGTAAATATTCCCAAAGAGAAATGCGCGATCGCGCTGTCGCCATGCTAGAGGAAGTAGGTTTGGCAGATCGGGTTGATTACTATCCTGATAGCCTTTCTGGAGGACAAAAACAACGAGTTGCGATCGCCCGTGCTTTGGTATCCCATCCAGCGATCGTTTTAGCTGACGAACCAACAGCAGCTTTGGATAGTAAATCGGGAAGGGATGTAGTCAATATTATGCAAAAACTCGCTAGAGAGCAAGGAAGCACGATTCTTTTAGTTACTCATGACGATCGCATCCTGGATATTGCCGATCGCATCGTACACCTGGAAGATGGCAGATTGGTTAATAATTCAATGACTCAGAAAGCAGCCTAATCTTAGGTTCGCTTAGATAGTTAAATATTTAGTCAAAAATTTAAAATTATGAATGTTACTCCTCTACCCCCTGAATCACCATTTGAAATCAGCAAACTTAAGCTTTACTTACAACAACATCCCGAAGCTTCTTCTCAACTGGCAATTGACCACTTTATAGATTTTCTGACTTTAGTTCAAGAATATAAAAAGCTCCAGGCTAGATACGATTTGCTCGAACTTCAATATTCTGAATCTATCTTATCCTCTCTCATCGAATCACCATAGTTATCTTTTTTACTCGATTGAAAACAAACGTTTGACGAGCGACCCACAGACGCTATCGCGTCAGAGTCAGCGAAGCTGACGATGGGGCATTAGCCCCGTTCGCCGAAAGGCGCAAGACAAAGGCGCTTAGTTCGCCGCATGTACGCGCTCGTCGTGACTACAAATTTTGCTTTTCCGATTTCAAACCAATGAAAATATTCAAACTACTGCTAACCATAGCGATCGCTGGCTGGGTCACAACAGCACTAAAACCTCAACCAGTAGTAGCAGCCGAAGAAATTAGTTTCTATCTCTCAGTGTTGGGAGAATTTAAACTGAATGTAAAAGATTTAGCTATTTTTGCCGAAACAGGAGAAATTACCCCTGAATTTGCTTATTATGCCAACCGTCTGGATGATCGAACGCGCCAGCAGTTACGGCAAATCTTACAAACTAGCTTTGATGTCGAACCCATAACCGTCTATCGAGTGACTAATATGGCAATGGGAGAAGATTTTCTGCGACGGTTGGGCAATATCATCTATACTCATCCCCAAAGAAATGGACTTTATGCTATTCGTTCGGCATTAATTTTGGCATCCACAGAACCAGAAGGATTGACGGCGATTAACTTTCTCCGTCACTTTCCCACAGAGGAGATGCAGCTAAACACTGACAAGATTTTTGCCATTGTCAAAGAGGCACAAAACTTTTTTCAGTATAAAGATACGACGATAAAAGCGATCGCTGAACAAGCAAGACAAGAAGCAAATTCGCAACTAAAATCTAATTTCGATAATTTACCCAACTTACAACAGCCAGGAAAATATCGAGTCAGCAAGCAAACTTCAACTTTTCCCGTCAACGATCTGCGTCAGACTGCGACTGGTTTTGCTGGTAATTACGATCTCAACGTCGATATCTATACCCCCGAACAATTAACCTCCCCTGCACCCTTGGCTATTATCGCTCATGGTTTGGGTTCATCCCGTTCCGACTTTGACTATCTAGCAGAACATCTAGCCTCTCACGGTTATATCGTTGCCGTTCCCGAACACGCTGGTAGTAACAACAATTACCAACAAGCTTTCCTAAGAGGAGAAGTAGATGTCGATGTTAGTCCCGTCGAGTTTTACAGTCGTCCGCGAGACATTACCCACCTGTTGAATAGATTAGAAGAACATCCAAAATATCGAGAACAAATAAACTGGTCGCAAGTTGGGGTTTTAGGTCATTCCTTTGGCGGAACTACCGCTTTGATTGCTTCTGGTGCGCCTGTCAATTTAGATCGGGTTCGAGAAGTTTGCGACAGCGATTACGAAGTTAGCCGTAGGCATCGCTTTACCCTCAATGTTTCTTTGTTTCTTCAGTGTCGCGCCAGCGATCTTCCTCCAGGGGTATACGATCTGCAAGACGAAAGAATTAAAGCCGTAGCAGCACTAAATCCTGTAACCAGTTCGGTATTGGGTATTGAAAGTATGCAACAAATCGAGATTCCTACCTTGATTGTCGGGGGAACGCTGGATTTTGCTGCGCCGTTTATTGAAGAACAGGTGCATCCTTTCTTATGGCTAACTACACCTAACAAATATTTAGCCACGATGGTAAATGGCAGTCATTTTTCTAGCGTTAGTGAAACTAACATGGCGGGAGTCAACGAATTTCTCAAAGGTTTTCGTCCCGATTTGGGCAGAGATTATCTCAAAGCTCTAACCCTAGGCTTTTTTAATACCCATGTAAGCGACGACTTTCAGTCTCAATCTTACTTAACTGCTGCCTATGCCGAACAAATTAGCAACCCCGAACTACCACTACATCTAATTCAATCTCTAACCCCAGAACAACTCACAACAGCCTATGGCGATACACCTCCTACTTCTCCTATTCCCGAACCCGTAATAGCAGCTAAACCAGAGCGAACACGGGATATTATCGCAGAAATCGAGCGAACGAGTAGACTAAAAGTTGGAATTAGAACTAACGCTGCACCTTTTGGCTATCTAGACAGTAACAACGACTTAACTGGTTACTGTGTCGATCTCGCTACTGCTTTGGGCGATCGCCTGTCTCAAGAATTTAATAAACCCATAGAGGTAGTTCGCCAACCTTCTTCTCTTAATAACAGATTTGAACTGGTAGCACAAAATACCGTCCATCTTGAATGCGGTGCTAATTCCATTGTTAGCGATCGCCAAGATGTAGTTTTCTCCGATCCTTTCTTTAGTAGTGGAACTCGCTTCTTAGTTAATAACCATAACTCAGATCGAATCGATCTTGATGGTCAACTGGAAGGAATAAGATTAGGGGTTCTTAAGGGAACTACTACCAAACAGTATCTAGAGCAAACCTATCCCAATGCCGAGATTGTGGCTTTTGAAGGTTCAGACAGCAGAAGCAAGGGAATACAAGCGGTGAATACGGGGGAAATCGATGCGATGGTAAGCGATCGCGTTTTGTTGACGGGAGAAATCAACCGTCAGGGTTTAAATAAAAACAACTATCAAACTATACCCGAACAACCTTTAACCTGCGATTATTACGGGTTGATTCTGCCCACTGGCGATCCTCAATGGCGCAATACAGTTAATACTTTTATCCGCGATCGCTCTGCCAAACAAGTTTTTGATGAGTGGTTGGGTAAATACTATCCTCAGGCGATCGCCGATTTAGACTATTGCCAGAATCAACGCGAACAATAGTCTAAAATTTTTTAGAATTTATTCATTCAAAGTATATTATATGAGTCAAACATCACTTGTATGTTGCTAAATTTTTACCCTGAAGATTGAGTTTTTCTTCCACATTAGCTCCTGGATTATGCTCCCAGCGATCGCTAACTCGTGCGTTCCCTAGGGTCTTAAAAAGACGCGGGGTCGCTTGTCAAAGTATTAGGTAAGATAAACGCTCAAGGACTGCATCATTTTATTAGTCAATCACATCGAGTTATATTTACTGTGGTAGGGAGGATAGTAAATTAAACGTATTCTTTATTGGCTTGAGCTAAATTCAAATCGCGATATTACTGGTGCTTCCGAATTTCCTTCACTCGTGCCAATCGGCGATACATTTGGAGGCATTGATGAAGTAAATCAAGTTTTTGACCCTACGACAAACACATGGACAATCCAAATCAACGACCCCAGCATAGCCGTAACCAGTAACACAGATCATTTTTACAAGAGTAGTAGTATTTTGTCTGCACCTGGAGAAATTGTGGCGGGGACGATTACACTACAGTTTTCTCCAGATAATACTCAGGTATCTGGTTCTGCTACTTTCTTTTCAAATGGGTTTATCGAACCAGGTGCTTATGCTTGGCAAGGTGAATTTACTGGAGTATTAACAGATAATTTTGTCGGTGTGGCAGAAACAATTTAAAACGCCCTGCTTGTCACCCCGAATATCCAATGTCAATGTCACCTGAACATTAATTTTGTGTAATCTCAAAATTGGATTGTATTGCAGCTTGAATTAACGGCAAAACGCTATCAATAAAGTCCGAATTGATTGCCCGTAACAATTTAGTTAATACGCCCTCCGATGTCGGAGTTTTAGGTATACGCTTAGTAATTTTAGTGCTGTTAAGAGAAGGCTCTAAAAGATTAATATAATACCTTTCTTGTTCGTTAAGTTGCTCTACAGAAAAGCGGTTAAAGTAGATATAAAATCTTCGGTCTTTTTTATCTCTTCTGACAAGTTGCTTATGTCGATGATGACCGTTCCATCTAGATTTAATATTTTTACTTTGCCCTACGTACAAAACAAAGTCACTTTGGTCTGCAACTATATAGATTCCCGAATAATCAGGCAACTGTTCTTTATTTCTTAGTAAAACTTTGTTCCAAGTTTTCCACTCACTTCTATTCATAAATTAGAACAATGCGATCGCTTCACTGAGAAAAATTGCATTAATTGTCTTGCTCAACTTTGACGATTTTGTAACCTTGCTTTTCCCATTCAAATAGTTGTTCGATGACTCTCAACTTAGCGTGTTCCTGCTTGTCTCTACTTTCAGTCAGAGATGCGCCTCTATTATCACCAATTGGATTGTATTTAGCTTTGCTGTTGTCAGTTCGATTGTTACGGTTTAAATCTCCCAATATAATTTCCATGATTAGGTCGGTTGATTCAGAGAGTGATAATTCTTTCATGTTTAGTTTGAAACTTTTTAGTCATAGTCCATTTTAGACAAATATGTTACTTTCGTATAACACTGTATTAACTGTCAGTAAATCGAGAATCTCCAAGATTTGAAAGATATTGGCTCATCACTGTCATCGCTATGACTAACATTTTCATAGGCAAATACATTTGAGTTAATATTTCAAATGAGTTATGCGCTCGCGAAACCGAAGTAAGAAAAAGATCGCAGCAGTTGCCACTCCGATAGACTGTCCTAACCACAAACCCGTGCCACCCAAGCCAAAATGAAAACCTAGAAAGTAGCCAATAGTTAAGCCTACAACCCAAAAAGCGGGAATATTCAATAGTACGGGAATACGAGTATCTTGAAGTCCCTGTAATGCGCCGTAGGTAATTTTTTGAACTGCATCTAGTATCTGTGAAATAGTAGCTATGGTCAACATTGGCAAGGCTAGATTCAATATAGAAGCATTGGCAGGATCGTCAAGATTAAGATATAGCCCGATTATTGCTCTTTGAAACAAAAGCATCGCCAGTGCCAAAGATACAGAAAAGACTAATCCCATCGCAATACTAAGATATCCCGCTCGTTCGATTTCTTTTGAGTTCTTTTGTCCTAGCCACTGTCCGACTCTTACTGTTGCTGCATAAGACATTCCCAGAGGAATCATGAAAGTTACCATAATGGTTTGAAAAACAATTTGATGAGCAGCTAATACTTCTGTTCCTAATGCACCCATCAAATAAGTCACTACGGTAAATAGTCCCAATTCTAAAGCGATGAAGATACCAATGGGTACTCCTGTTTTAATCAATTCCCATAAGATAGTGGGTTTTACTTGATGCAGGCGATCGCAGATACGATAGGTTTTTAGTTGCCGATGCCTGAGAATATAAACGAGCAGAGCGATAAACATTCCCCATAGGGCGATCGCGCTGGCTATAGCCAATCCTGCTAACTCCAGACGAGGAAAACCAAACTGACCAAAACCTAAAATGTAGTTGCCGATGACATTAAAAATTGTGCCAACAATCACGATAAACATCACGGGACGAGCATGAGACAATCCCGATACTACACCTCGCAGCATAGCAAAACCCAAAGCAGGAAAAAAACCCCAAAGAATAATATCTAAATAAACATTTGCCAGGGTAACGGTTGTCTCGGCTTGTCCGAATTGCAGCATCAGCGAATCCAAATGAGCAATTATCAACATCATCGGCAATGACAACAGCAATACCAGCCAAAATCCCTGACGTGCTAACTTTTCGATCCTGCTTTTCTTTCCTGCGCCGTAAGCCTCGGCAATCAAAGGACTAATTCCCATAACCACTCCCGCAGCAGTATTGAGTATGGCAAAGAAAGTTAGAGAAGCCAAGCCACCAGCAGCTAATGTTTCTACACCCAATCTACCCATCATGATGGTGTCAAAAAAACCTGTCAGAGATTGTGCCACCTGTGCAGCAGCTAAGGGGATAGCCAATTTAAGAAATTGTTTGCTCTCTGTGCGGAGTGGAGAGCTAATTAAGATTGAAGTCATGATTAAAATCTTTTAATTAATTTTTTAGTTAAATCAAAGAAATTTAAAGAGATACTGGTGCTGAGATATGTTCGTGAACGATTAGCCATTCACTATTTTGCTTCTCCCAAATATCAGTTTGTCTGCCATCAGTTTCTATGGGAGTTCCGTCATTTAATAATGTCGGTAATGCCCAACATTCCAAATGCTTCTTTGATTAGTGGTGTTTGGAAATCCCGTTGATGATTGCGTTCCCCTGGTGCAAAACCACCATCGCCACGAGAAGCAATAACAAACATCTTTTTTCCATGTACTAAAGGCTTGTAAGGAAATTCTGGGTTCTCGTCGGGAATATAAGCCCAAGTGCGATTAATTCTGACAATGTTATCGATATAGGCTTTGAAACCACTGGTTACGCTCCAGTTATACATCGGTACGCCCATGACATAAATATCTGCTGCGAACAATTCATCTACTAGTTCATCACTAAGACAGAGAGTTTCTTTCATTTCAGGCGACCGCTCTTCTTCTGGAGTAAAAGCAGCAGCAATCCAAGCTTCGGTAACGTGAGGAATGGGATTACGACCAAGATCGTGATAAGTGACGCTATCAATAGGATATGCTTTTTTCCAAGCTTCAATAAATTCTCTAGTCATTTTGCGAGAGTGAGATCGCTCTCCTCTAGGACTCGCATCAATATGTAGTAAGACGAGCGACCCCGCGTCGGCGGAAGACGCAAGGGAATGCGCGAGTGCCATGTTTAAAGATTTCTGTTTACTCATTTAGTTTTGTTGCTTGAATCGTTACAATTACAGAATAAGTAACTAAAGATTTCTGAGCTTTCAAAATTTTGCTCGACTTACACATTCTTGCTACGAGTTGTTCGAGATAGAAAATTATGGTTAGTTGGTCATCAAAATCGCCCGAAACACCATCACCAATTGTATCTAGCCAAGATTTGGGCTGGGAATCGATAACTGTCGCCGAATTTAAGCAGCCACCAGGAAATAGTAACTTTACTCCCGAACTCGAACACACAATAGCCTTATGCTTGGCTACCAAACCATACCGTATTTGGCAAGCTATTGGCGATCGCAACTATAGCGGAATCTACTCTAAAGGCGATATTTCTCTCTCGCCAGCAAAACTACCCTGTTCCTATAAGGTTTACGGTGATGATCATTACTTAGAAATTAAAATTCCTATTCCCTTTCTCGAACGAGTAGCTACAGAAGTGATGAATCGCGATTTAAATCGGCTAGAGTTACGAACGGAGTTTCGCGATCGCAATCCGCAGATCGAGCAGTTAGCCATGATGTTACGCAGCGAACTTCATCGCGGTCAAGATGGTATGGGACAGCTTTATGTAGACTCTTTAGCCAATGCCTTAATGGTTAATGTGTTGCGGGATTACAGCATTACCAAACCTCAAATAGCAATTTATGAAGGGGGATTAAGCGATCGCTCATTATTTCAGGCTATAGAATACATCGAGCATCACCTAAGCGAATCAATTAAGTTAGAAGACTTAGCAACCCATCTAGGAATTAGTAAATTTCATTTCAGTAGACTATTCAAAAAATCTATAGGTGTATCTCCCCATCAGTATGTGATGCAACAGAGAATTGAACTAGCCAAACAGCTATTAGTAAAAGCAGATAAGTAGACGGTTGCAATTAAATATAAGATAGAAAAGCTGAAAAATGAGTAAAAAATGCCTGCACCACTAAGAGTAAAACTAAGTTGCTTGGAAGAAGAAACATTAGGGGCTGTC
>JADEXJ010000351.1 GCA_015207195.1 Pleurocapsales cyanobacterium LEGE 10410 | reverse complement strand
ATTATCATCTACTCGAACAATTTATTGACAAGTTAGATTTAGAGCCTACTTTAATTAAATCCCATCCCAATTACTCAAACCTTTGTAATTACGGAGCTATTGTTGCTTAGTTTTGTCCGAACCATTGCCAGGCAGAAAAATCTATAATCAAAATTAAATTGATATTGTTTAATAAACTCAATCAAGCGTTCAAATTTTTCTTTAGGCTGAACTTTACCACCTTTTTCATAAACTCTAAATTTTTCAGCAACATTAGAATCAAAAGACAAAGAATAATCTAAAGGTATATGTACAGTTTCTTGCTTCTGCTGCTCTTGATAAATATCTTTTGAGAAAAACAACAAACCATTACCGTGGAAGAATTTTCTGATGCTGTCACAATCTTCTTCTATTCGATCTAAAGATGTATAACCAAATTGGGAAACGGTATTATTTGTGAAATACATCAACCTGAATTTAGAAAATATTTCTAAATTTGGTTCGATAAGATCTTTAAAGCTTAAATGTTTATCGTGAGTGATTATTAGTCTATTCGCTTCAAATATTGCTTTTTTTGGATCTATACTCATTTTGTCCCCTCCTCCTTTTCATCCTGCTGATAAAATTTATCCTCGTAAGAGCGATCGTAAATATAACCCAACTCCTTTTCAGTCCCCAGACTTTGACGCACTACGTTCATTGTTCTAGCTAAAAGATAGTTTGATTCTCTAGTAATAGCTACGGGAGCGTGATTCAAACCGACATGAATAACATCATCAATCAAACCGAGAATTCCCTGTAATAAGTCTTTATTCTCGGCATAAAAACGAACTTCGTAATCCACGAACATAGGTTGCCAAGTAAGTTCACTCTCTGAATAAAATTCTCGATAGCGTTCCATCAGAATCGGTAAATAATCTCGATGTTCTTCTATTTTGGCGATTGCGGAGCTAGCCGAATGCATCGCTGCTTCAGGATTTTCAGGAGCAAAATATTTTTTAACTACATTTTTGGCAAAATTACTCATGCGATCGTGACGAGAGAAAGTGGAAAAATATAAATTGGAATTGGGTTCATCTGCTGCATAAGCCGAACCTAAATAAAGAGTTGCTTCTCCACTAACATGACTCTCAATCCATCCTCCTGCTACCCCCATTCGGGCATTGAGTAGCTTATCTCCTTCAAATAAAAAGCGATCGCTAGGAATTAACTCAAATTGAGGTTGCTCGTGCCAATTTTTTTCTGCTATGGGTTGATAGAAATCGCTAATTCCCGCTGCCAAATCTGTGGTTGCTCCTTCAAGTAAAGGGGCGAAACGGTATAAGCCAGGTGGCATCATGTCTGGCTCTTTTACTCCATGGCGAATCAAAGTGTAATAATCTGGCACGACACAAATTGTATACTGCCCGACATAGGGATCGTTCTGCTTAACCCGATCTTGATAAAACGGCGATTCAATAATAGTTTTGGCGGTTGTTTCGTTGGCGAAGATAAAAGGTACTAAAACATCCGCTGGAGGAGCGGAAGAGCGCATTTGCTTATAGTCCACGCTCGACTCTGTAAAAGCTAATTCAGCATACTCCCTTCCCACCAAAAGATTAGGTAACTAGTGAGAAAATGAAGTTGAGTGTATTTTGAACCTGTTGAGCCGAGAGAAACTGATTAGAATCCAAGAACTGAAACAACTTGTGTTCAATCTGTTCG
>JADEXJ010000098.1 GCA_015207195.1 Pleurocapsales cyanobacterium LEGE 10410 | reverse complement strand
CCCCAATCCGCAACCCCATGAATACCAACGACGAAAATACGGTATTTGAATCCCTGCTAGAGTTCTTGCGCCAAGAGCGGGGTTTTGATTTTACGGGCTACAAGCGATCGAGTTTGGTGCGTCGGGTTAGGAAGCAGATGCAGGCTCACGACATTGAAGATTTTGAGACTTATTTGGATTATCTTCAGGTTCATCCAGAGGAATTTTTGCCCCTGTTTGACACGATTTTAATTAATGTTACGGGCTTTTTTCGGGATAGGCCTGCCTGGAATTATCTCCGAGAGCAGATAGTAGACCGCGTTGTACGGGAGTCTGGCAAAGCTCAAATTAGAGTCTGGAGTGCGGGTTGTTCTTCTGGAGAAGAAGCTTATACCTTAGCAATGGTCTTTGCCGAGGCAATTGGCATGGAAAATTTGCGCGATCGCCTAAAAATCTACGCGACAGATGTTGATGAAGATGCGCTTAATACAGCCCGTCATGCTACCTATAGCGATAAAGATTTAAAATCCGTTCCCGATGAGCTACGAGAGAAATATTGTGAAGCAGTAGCAGGTAAGTATGTTTTTCGTTCCGAACTGCGTCGGGCAGTAATTTTTGGTCGTCACGACCTGGTACAAGATGCGCCAATTTCTCGCCTCGATCTCCTGGTTTGCCGTAACACCCTGATGTATTTTAATGCGGAAATCCAAACCAAGATTCTCAATCGCTTTCACTTTGCCCTGAAAAATACGGGTTTTTTGTTTTTGGGTAAGGCAGAAATGATGTTAACTCACGGCAACATCTTTACTCCCATAAGTTTGCCCAACCGAATTTTTCGTCCCGTCCCCACTAACAATCGGCGCGATCGCATATCATATTTAACCAATTCTCAGAATAAGGATCGAGATAATAGTGACGAAAAACGACAGCAGATTAAAGATTCGGCTTTCGACGCTGGTTTTAATGCCCAACTGGTTATAGATTCTGCGGGCAAGTTACAGTTAGCCAATATGCAGGCTCGTGTGATGTTTGGCATCAAACAGCTAGATTTGGGTCGTCTCCTACAGGATTTAGAAATTTCCTATCGACCCCTAGAGTTGCGTTCCCATATCGATCGCATTTATAGCACCCGTCAGGTGGCGATTATAAGAGATGTGCCACGCTATCTGCCAGAGGGCAATACTCAATATCTCGATATCTATTTTAATCTTTTAGAAAACGGCGAGAGTGAAACTTTGGGGGTGAGCGTTTCTTTTATAGATGTCACTCGCTATCACGAACTCCAAACCGAATTGCAGCGTTCCAATCAGGAATTAGAAACTGCCAATGAAGAACTCCAGTCGAGTAATGAGGAACTAGAAACCACCAATGAAGAACTTCAGTCTACCAACGAAGAACTAGAAACCACCAACGAAGAACTCCAGTCTACCAATGAAGAACTGGAGACGATGAACGAAGAACTCCAGTCCACCAATGAAGAACTGCAAACCATCAACGATGAGTTGCGCCAGCGCACATCCGACCTCGATCGGGTAAATGCTTTCTTCAATTCAATTCTGGCGAGTCTCAAAGCAGGAGTTGTGGTAATCGATAATCAACTCAATATCCTCAGTTGGAACGATGAAGCCAACGAAATGTGGGGGCTACGATTCGATGAAGTTCGGGGACAATCTTTGTTTAGTCTTGATATCGGTTTGCCCATAGAACAACTAAGAGAACCAATCCGTAACTGTCTTGCCGAAGGAGGCGATCGCCAGGAGCTAGCGATCGATTCAATTAACCGCCGTGGTCGCTCTTTTAAATGTCGCCTCAGTATCAACCCGTTAATGGGACCGAACCAAGAACGTCAGGGGGTGATTTTGTTGATGGAGGTGATTAAGTAGGGAGAAAGGGTTAGGGGGCTGAGATCGACTTACTCTACCCAACCTACATTTTTTGAAGACGATCTATCTAGCTATTAATGAAAAATGGCATTATACCATTTTTTAAAAGTAGTAAGAGAGATACAACGGTTTTTAATTATTAATAACCCAGCCAAAAACTCATACAGAGTCCCAATCCCCGTCTTGGTGAGCATTCCCTTGCGCCTTACGGCGGCGCGGGGTCTCACCGCAGTCCCTAGTCCCCAATCCCTATTACTACCAAAGTCTCTTGTTACTAAAGATAAATGGTATTAGCTTTAACCCCACTAACTACTAACTACTAACTAGTCAACTATTATGGTGTCCAAGTACTCAACCAAATGGCGATCGTGCTAATGCTTACTCCGATCACGACTGCCACAGGTAGGATAATCCCAGTGTTGGTCATCTTGACAATAGGAATAGATATAGCCATCATTCCCGTTGCCAAACTCCAAATAATAGCCGTACTGCCAATTTTTGCCCCTTGTCCTTCCATTAATTCTGTTCCCAAACTGAGTTCACTTTACCTATTAAGTCACAAATTGCCCTGACTCTATTTAGTTTTTACTCAAAACTTCAAATTTTCTTCATGCTGTTGAAAATTAAATATTATTAAATATTGGCTTGGCGATCGCGCTAATGTGTTTATTGGAATAAATCTCTAGCAAAATCACGACTCATATCGCTCATAAGCATTGACAATCTTCTGAACTAGAGGATGGCGTACTACATCTGCTTGAGTCAGCTCACAGAAGGCGATTCCTTCTACATTGCGTAAAATTCTACGGGAAATAATTAAACCCGAATCTTGGTTGGAAGGTAAGTCGGTTTGAGTAATATCACCCGTCACTACCATTTTGGAACCGAAGCCTAAACGAGTTAGCACCATTTTGAGCTGTGCAGCAGTAGTATTTTGTGCCTCATCGACAATTACAAAAGCATTAGACAAGGTACGTCCTCGCATATAAGCCAAAGGCGCGACCTCAATTTTGCCTCTCTCCATCAAATCGGGAATTTTTTCCGCATCGATAAATTCATACAGGGCATCGTATAAAGGACGCAAAAAGGGATTTACTTTTTCTTGCAAATCTCCTGGCAAAAATCCTAGTTTTTCCCCTGCTTCTACCGCAGGACGAGTCAGGATAATTCTTTCGCACTCGTCACCAAGTAATGCTTTTACTGCTAATACCGCAGCCAGAAAGGTTTTACCCGTTCCCGCAGGACCAATGCCAAAAGTAATGTCATATTTTTGAATTGCTTTAACATACTGCTTTTGTTTAAACGTCTTTGCCCTGACAACTTCGCCTCTTCTGGTACGGGCAAGGACGTTTTTTTGTAGGTCGCTATATTCTTCAGTTCTACCAGTATCGATCGCCATAAATGCGGTCAAAATATCGGGTTCATATAAGGTTTTCCCCATCGACCACAGTGGTTCTAAAGCTCTAATCGCCTTAGTACATCTTTCAACTGCTTTTTCCTGACCCCTAATTAGTAAATCCTGTCCCCGCAATACCAGGCTTACCCCTGTATGGCGAGATAATAACTTGAGGTTTTGTTCACTACTGCCTGCTAGAGCGATCGCGCTTTGACTGTCTGGTAGTTGAATGGTTTGAGACGTTTGGGTCATAGAATAGTTTTTGATTTTAACCTCTATCTTACAAGTTCTGTTTAAAGGAAATTATTTATTATTCTCTGACGACTTACACAACAGGATTACAAAGCTATGGCAATCTTATTTGGGAATGAAGAATTGTGGGTTAAGAACGTCATTTGTCATTACTTTGTATAGCTACATTTGGAAGGTTAAACTGATGGCATTAAAAAAGCGATCGCCTTTGTTCTATCTAACAATCGCTTCTTTACCCAGATATAGCGTATAGTCCAAAAAACCCAAGTCTATTTATTGGCGGTTTTTTCTTGGAATATTTCTCTGACTTCATGCCAAAGCTCTTTTAATAGCTGTTTTAGCTGCTTTTCTTTGCGTGCTACTGCACCGCCACTTTTAGACAATTTTTCTTCAAATTCTGCTCTTTTACGCTTGACAGGTTCGGTAAAGACTTCAGGATCTTCTTTGGCTTTGTCATACCAAACTTTAGCATCATCTAAATATTTACCCACCTCGCCATATTGTTCCCCATAACGATTGGCTAAGTTGGCTTGCAACACGGCGATTTGAGCTTTGAGACGAGCATAGTGTTTTTGCAGGACAGCAAATTCTTCACTATTGCCGATATTAGTAACCGCTTCGGCGATCGCTTCTTTTACTTTATCAGATTGCGTCTCGCTGGTTGTTTTAACTTCTGACAGAGCCTCATCGATTTCTTGCTGTAGTTCTTGTTCTTCTTCTACTACCTGAGCTTCCAAGGTAGTAATTTCTGATTGAGTTTCGGCAATTTTTTGTCTTCTGGCTTCACTAACCCCGTCGATCACACCCTGAATTGAGGCGGTAACTTCTTCTTTCATTTCGCCACCTGTTTCCTTAACCGTTTCGGTAACCGCAGCGATCGCATCTTGAATTAAGCCAGTTATTTCACTTCTGCCTTCTTTTACTTCAGACACGGCTTCGGCGATCGCATTTTTGATAATTTCGCGAATTTTATCGGTTTTTAGTTCTCCAGTTTGCTTTGCCTGTTGTAAATCGGCAACAATCCTTTCTTTTCTTGTCTCAGACATAATTTAAGACCTCTTGCTGTCATCAACTTGAATTAATCTTCAAGTCCTGTATTATTTTCATCTTAGGATTTCCGCCAAAGTCTCCGCACCTTTCTGATGGTAGAAAAAACCTCACCTTGGAACTTAAGTTACGAGTTTTTTGAAATTTGGCTGAAGGATTAAAGAATTTTTTCGGGAACTATATTAAATAGAAAACGCTGAGAGATCTACATCGGATGATGATAAAAAAACTACTTCTATGTTTCGCTAATCTGGTTACTTCTTTAGTCTGACTAATGTAGGGAAAGTACTAACGTATAACTATAGGGAGATAGAGCTTTTTCCAAGTTAACAAAGCTACCATAAAGTTATAACGAAAAAATTAATAATTAAATATTTGGTTCTAAATCTGGCTTGGCGATCGCCAATTATTATTTGCATTCTGTTCACTACTTACTTATCAATAACTTAGAGGCTCAGCCAGCACCTCTAAATCGGAAAAAATATATTTAAATGAAATTACCTCTAAATCGTCAGTCAAAGCGAAGTCCTGTCATAACGACGGGATTAGTGGCATTGTGTTTAGCCTTAATTGGTTTTACTACCTATAGCTTGGTCAGAAATTCTAGGTCGCAGGTAGATATAGAAGCTTTGACCGTACCTGTAACCGAAGAAGACCTCAACGTAGAAATAGAGGCAAGCGGTAGAGTTGAACCGATTAAAAGTGTCAACGTCAGCCCTAAAGAGCCAGCAAGGTTGGTTAAGTTATTTGTAGAACAAGGCGATCGCGTTGATGCGGGACAAACCTTGGCTATTATGGAGAATGCGGAACTAGCTAACCAAACTTCTCAGGCAACAGCAGAATTAAAACAAAATCGTGCTAGTCTTGCTGAAGGAAAAGCCAAGATCGATGCCGAAATTGCTCAGGCGCAGGCAAGGCTGAGACAGGCAGAGGCTAGATTGCAACAGGCTCAAAATAGGATTCCCAAGGACATCGAGCAAACTCAAGCCCAGATCGATGCTGCCAAATCACGACTCAGGCTAGTGCAGCAAAGGGTCGAACGCAACGAATATCTGTTACAGGAGGGAGCGATTACCCAGGATGCTTTTGATGAAGTTAGCAATGATTATCAAAACGCTAAATCTAGTATTGACGAGCTACGCCAGCGATTAGATCAGCTACGAACTACTGGTAACTCCGAAGTCGAGCAAATTAAGGCAGAAATTAATGAAGCTAGGATTGCTCTAGAGCAAAGACAGACAACCGCACCAGATGAAATTGCTGCTTTGGAAGCTTCTTTAGAACAAGCAGAGGTGTCCTTAGAAAGGGCAGAAATTCAATATGCCGATAGCATTGTTAAAGCACCTTTTGATGGTATCGTTACCCAAAGATACGCGGTGGAAGGCTCTTTTGTTGCCCCCAGCACTTCTGGCTCTAGTACGGCTTCGGCTTCAGCTACCTCTATTTTGGCTTTGGCTCAAGGATTAGAGGTTGTTGCCCAGGTTACAGAGTTGGATATCGGTCAGCTACAGCCAGGACAACAAGTTTTGATTATTGCCGATGCTTATCCAGATCGGGTGTTTGACGGAGAAATCAAGCGCGTTGCTCCCGAAGCAGTCATTGAAGAGAATGTTACTTCTTTTGAGGTGAGAATTAAGCTGCTGACTGGACAAGATTTGTTGCGTTCTAAAATGAACGTCGATGTTACTTTTGTTGGACAAGAATTAAGTGATAGTTTAGTCGTTCCTACGGTGGCAATTTTTACCGAAGACGGCGAACAGGGAGTGATGATACCTGATGAGAATAACAAGCCACAGTTTACTCCTGTGAAGGTAGGCTTATATTTGGGCGATCGCACTCAAATTATTGAGGGGGTTGAAGCGGATCAAAGAGTGTTTATCGACCTTCCAGAAGATCGCAGAAGACGGCAAGAAGATTGATTAGATTGAGTCCCCTAAAGGACTAGCTTCGCCCTAAAGGATTAGCTCCTTACGTCGCGTCCGTCGCACAGATGAACACAGATGGTTTTTCTTTTAGGTAGTTTTTATCATCGCCTACTTGATAGAAACTACTTTCGGTCTTGATTCTATTTTGGAAGAGGCGATCGCTAGCGGTAAGCCAAATCGCTTCTTTTAGGGCTACTAGGATGTTTAACTTGACAAGGTGGTAATAATTATGATTATATTTATAGTAATAAATACCAAAATTAAATAGGATTTATATTATGAAAGCTATTTTAGCAAAAGATGGGCTTAATATAAACCCCCAAGACTATTCTTTATTAACTGACTTATATCAATTAACCATGACTGCCTGCTATGCAGGAGAGGAAATTGCTAACAAAAGAGCTAGTTTTGAACTGTTTACCCGACGTTTGCCCGATCACTTTGGCTATCTAATTGCCATGGGTTTGACCCAGGCTTTAGAATACCTAGAGCAATTAAACTTTAACTCCGAGCAAATCCAGGCACTACAAGACACGGGCATCTTTGACCGCGCACCTAATGAATTCTGGCAACTACTGGAGTCTGGCGGGTTTACAGGTGATGTCTGGGCAGTACCAGAAGGGACGGCAATTTTTGCCAACGAACCGATTTTGAGAATTGAAGCACCCCTATGGCAAGCACAGCTAGTAGAAACCTATTTGCTCAATACAATCAACTATCAGACATTAATTGCAACCAAAGCAGCAAGAATTAGAGATGTTGCGGGAACAGAGGCAAATATTCTAGAATTTGGTACGAGAAGAGCCTTTAGCCCCCAAGGAGCAGTTTGGGCAGCTAGAGCATCCCTAGCAGCAGGGTTTGACGGCACGTCTAATGTTTTGGCAGCCTTAAAATTGGGAGAACCGCCCCAAGGAACGATGGCTCATGCTTTGGTAATGGCGTTTAACGCCACAGCGGGAAATGAAGATGAAGCCTTTGCAGCCTTTGAGAATTATTTCCCCCACGCCACATTATTGATCGATACTTACGACACCGTAGCAGCAGCGAAGCGGTTGCGGGCAAAAATAGACGCAGGAGAAACAACCATAGCGGGAGTACGAATAGATTCGGGGGATTTAGTAGAATTATCGCAACAGGTACGTTCATATTTACCAGAAACCAAGATCTTTGCTAGCGGAGACTTAGATGAATGGGAAATCGCTAGACTACAACAACAGGGTGCATCCTTAAATGGTTATGGCATCGGTACCAAATTGGTTACAGGTGTACCAGTAAACGGAGTATATAAATTGGTAGAAATAGATCGTATTCCGACGATGAAAGAATCTAGCAACAAGTCAACTTATCCTGGTTGCAAACAAATATTCCGTAATATTAATAATGGTCAAATACAATCAGATAGATTGGGCTTAAAAGATGAAGCAATGCAACACAACGAACAAAGCTTATTGCAGATTGTTATGCAGGAGGGTAAAAGAACAAGTTCGTTACCGACTTTAGAGCAAATTCGACAGCATACCGCAGCTTCTGTAGCTAGTCTTCCTGCTAATATTCGCCAGATAACTAATCCTGATAACTTAACTGTTGAGATCTCTTCTGCTTTAGAAACATTGCGTCAGTCTGTAGTTCAGCACAATTTAGTAACTACCAGTTAATAAATGAAGAAAATTGCCCTATTTGGTACGAGTGCCGATCCGCCGACAGTCGGACATCAAACGATTTTACGCTGGCTAGCCCAACATTACGATCGCGTGGTAGTCTGGGCATCGGATAACCCTTTTAAACAGCATCAAACACCGTTGTGCGATCGCACCGAAATGTTGCGTTTAACTATTAGCGATCTCAACTTTAGTAATAATATTAGCCTACATCCAGAATTGAGCCATCGCTATACTTTAATTACCGTTAACCAAGCCAAAGCAAAATGGGGAGAGGACGTTGAATATAGCCTAGTAATCGGTTCTGATATCTTACCCCAAATCGATAGCTGGTATCGTAGTGAAGAATTATTAAAACTAGTCAAAGTTCTCATCGTTCCCCGTTCGGGATATAAAATCAAACAACAAGATTTAGCATTGTTCAATAAAGTTGGGGGAGAATTTGCGATCGCAACTCTCAACGCACCGCAAGTATCTTCTAGTACTTATCGTTTAAGGAAAGATCGAAGTCTAATCACTTCCTCCGTTAAAGATTACATTTTGCAAAAAAATTTATACAATTCGGCGGTAACAGCCAACAAACTGAGGGAGGAAAAAGTATGAAAACCAAACCCAAAGCTAATACCAAGTCGGAAACCCTAGCTGATTTCAAAGTTGGAGTAGACAACGTGATCTTTTCCGTCGATACTGTTTATAATCGCGTGTTAGTCTTGCTGCGGAAAAGAACTGAAGAACCTTTTAAAAATTGTTGGAGTTTACCAGGTACCTTAGTTCGTCGAGGAGAATCATTAACCGATGCAGCCTATCGTACTTTAGCTGAAAAAATACAGGTAGACAATTTATATTTAGAACAGCTATATTCCTTTGGCGAGCCTGGTAGAGATCCTAGAGAAAGTCCCGATAGTTTTGGGGTAAGATATCTATCCGTCAGCTATTTTGCTCTGGTTAGATATGAAGCTGCCAGAATTATTAACAAGGCAAATTATAGTGTTTCTTGGTATAAGGTTAACGAAATTCCCAACTTAGCTTTTGACCACGATAAAATTTTAAACTACGGCTGGAATCGGCTTAAGAATAAATTACAATACAGTCCGATCGCTTTTGAGGTTCTTCCGCCAGAATTCACTTTAAACGAAGTTTATCAGCTTTACTGTACAATTTTGGGCGAAAACTTCTCCGATTATTCTAACTTTAGATCCCGTTTATTAAAATTAGGTATTTTATTAGATACAGGGGTAAAAGTATCTCGTGGTGCTGGTCGTCCTGCAAGTCTATATAGGTTCGATTCAGAAGCCTTTACACCCTTGAAAGATAAGCCTTTATTGTTTATTTAATTTTACTATTTATTATTTAATAGCGTTAATAAATATAGCTAAACCACGGTCGATAGATGATCAGCATTATCCAAAGCAATCGCCAACAATTAATAATTAAACATTCAACATTCAACGTGCAATTAACAACTGATTGAGACTCTATATTGCTAAAAGTAAAAGATAAAGAGATTGGCAATTTTAATAATTTTACCAGTAAAGAAGAATATCTAAAACTTCTCAAACTAATAAAACAATATATCCCTGCGATCGCCAAATAAAAGAACAGAACAATACTCCAACATTCCCTTTAATCAACCAAAAAACCCCAACCCAAACAAATAAACCCTTAGCGTCTTTGCCCTCATTCGAGGATAAACGCCTTTGCGCGAGAAAAACCCATGAAAATAGCCATCGCCCAACTAAACCCCACTATCGGTGACATCACTAACAACGCCAAACAAATAATTGCTGCTGCGGAAAATGCAGCCAAACAAAATGTGCGCTTGTTACTCACTCCCGAACTATCTCTCTGTGGCTATCCACCCAGAGACTTGCTACTCTATCCTGATTTTGTCGAGTCGATGGCGCGAGAATTAAAAGCGATCGCGACTGAATTACCAGACAACATTGCTGTTCTAATCGGTACGGTAGAAACCAACCCTCACGCACATGACAAAGGACAAAAACCACTGTATAACAGCATGGCATTACTAGACGAAGGTGAAATCAAACAAATCTTTCACAAGCGTCTGTTACCTACCTATGATGTCTTTGATGAAGATCGCTATTTTGAACCTGGATATGAAGCCAATTACTTTAGCTTAGATGAACTCAAGGTTGGGGTAAGCATCTGCGAAGATTTATGGAATGACGAACAGTTTTGGGGCAAACGCAGCTATGAGGTAAACCCGATAGAAGAACTAGCACAGTTAGGAGTAGATGTCATAGTAAATCTGTCCGCCTCACCCTATACAGTCGGCAAACAAAAACTCAGGGAAGCAATGCTACATCACGCTGCGACTTCCTACAGTAAGCCAGTTTTATATGTCAATCAGGTTGGGGGGAATGACGATTTGGTCTTTGATGGTAACAGCGTGGCGTTTAATCATGTAGGGGAAGTAGTTACTCGCGCTAAAAGTTTTGATACGGACTTGGTAGTTGTGGAGTTGGACGAGTTGATGTCTTCTTCTAGAGACGGTGAGACGGGGAGACGGGGAGACGGGGAGAGTAATGAAGAAATCTATAATGCTTTAGTGTTGGGTGTCAAAGACTATGCCAGAAAGTGCGGTTTTACTAGAGCAATCTTAGGTTTGAGTGGTGGAATCGATTCGGCTTTGGTAGCTGCGATCGCTGCTGAAGCTTTGGGTGCGAAAAATGTTTTGGGGGTATTGATGCCGTCTCCCTATAGTTCGGAACATTCTATAAGCGATGCGGTAAATCTAGTAAACAATTTGGGAATAACCAGCCAAAAGATCGAGATTGAACCCGCGATGACGGCTTACGATGCCATACTCGATCCGATGTTTGCGGGAACAGAATTTGGCATTGCCGAAGAAAATATCCAGTCGCGGATACGGGGTAATTTATTAATGGCGATCGCTAACAAGTTTGGTTATTTATTACTCTCTACAGGCAACAAATCCGAAATGGCGGTAGGTTATTGTACTCTCTATGGCGATATGAATGGCGGTTTGGCGGTGATTGCCGACGTTCCTAAAACCAGGGTGTTTAAACTATGCCGTTGGCTGAATCAAGAGAGAGAAGTTATTCCCGTAAATATTATTACCAAACCCCCCAGTGCGGAACTAAAACCCGATCAAAAAGATTCCGATTCTTTACCCGATTATGAGATACTAGATGATATCTTGGAGCGCATTGTCTGCCAGCATCAATCCATTACAGAAATAGTCGCAGCTGGACACGATCGCGAAACGGTTAGTAAAGTAATAAAGCTGGTTACTCGCGCCGAATTTAAACGCCGTCAAGCACCTCCAGGAATCAAGATAACCGATCGCGCCTTTGGTACAGGCTGGCGGATGCCAATTGCTAAGAGGTTGTCGGCAACCGTGACAAGTTAAAGGACTATATTCATTCCAAATAGAAACCATGCGAGCTTCAAAATAAAGTAGCAAGTAGCAATTTTGTAGACTGTCCTAACCTTTAGCCCGATCGCAATTATCTTTAAGGGAAGCTGTATCTGTGATAGATTGCTCACTGCTCACTGTTTACTGCTCATTGATAACCGTTAAAATTAAGCACCTCGATGATAGTTAACTAGATTTTGGGGAATTTCAATTTCTGGTATCAGTTGGGTATCGGGGATGGGAACACCCGCTGTTAGTTTTAAGGGTAATTCTCCCGCCCAAATTGGCAGAGAGTAGTCTTGGGGATCGTCCTGCGGTTGTCCAGTACGCACTTTAGCCGAACCTTCATCAATGGGCAAACTGAGAACTGTCGTACCTTTTAATTCGCGATCGCTAGGAATACGAGCATCTTGCCAACGCCCTGGTATCATATGCTCGGTAAAAGCTTTTAAAGCCTTCATTTTTTCACCTTCACTGTCTAAGAGGGTAGCTTTGCCAAATAGCACGACAGAACGATAATTCATCGAGTGGTGAAATAGAGAACGAGCAACCACCAGCGCGTCTAATATAGTCACGGTAAAACAAACATCTACTCCCCGTTCGAGAGTTTTAAGCAGACGACTTACAGGAGAACCATGTAGGTACAGGCGATCGCCTTCTCGTCCATAAGCCATCGGAATTACGACAGGTTGATTATTACTAATAAAGCCGACATGAGCCACCAGTGCTTCATCTAAAATGCTGTAGATAAGCTCTATTTCCCGACTTCCCCTTTTGGGGATGCGTCTTATTGTACTCCGTTGAGTTGCTTGAAGATTAGAACTATCAGACATTGATTTATCCTATTGCTGTTGAATTTTTTACCAAGATAAAAAGAATATTGGTATGATTCAAGAGCCACTTTAAATTTTTTACACCAGTCCACTTTTAAAGTAATAAAATTGAACGAGAGGGGTGCGCGGGTCACATGCGGGTAAACCCTTTGTCGCGCATACCCAATCGAGTTGTTGAAATAAATTTAAGTAGCGATCGCGATTATCGGGTACAAACAACTTGAATGTTCTTCATGCTGCTGAATTACTAAGAATAAAGGCAAATTCCAAGCTGAATCCAAAAGTCAGATCGACATTAGGACAATTCTTTACCCCTCAACCCATAAGTCTATATATGGCTTCTTTGTTTAACAAAATTGAGGGAGATATCTCGCTGCTAGATCCTGGATGTGGTTCGGGTTCGCTAACGGCAGCTTTTGTCGATGAATCTCTGAGAAGAAACAAAATAACCTCGATAAATATCGATGCTTTTGATATAGATTCAGTCATCCAACCTTTTATTGATGAAACTTTAGCACTATGTGTTGAAAAATCTAAAAAACATGGTGTTTCAATTGACGCAAATTTTATCTTAGATGACTTCGTTTTAAATAAGACAAAAGAGGTAGGGTTGTTTGCTAATAAAGATGGCTACAGTCACGTTATTATGAACCCGCCCTACAAAAAAATAGCGACTTCGAGCGAACACAGACAAGCTTTAAAAAGTGTTGGCATAGAAACGGTAAATCTTTACGCGGGTTTTGTTGCGCTTGCCATACAGCAACTCAATCGGGGCGGTGAATTAGTAGCAATTATTCCCAGATCGTTTTGTAATGGTGTTTACTATCAACCGTTTCGTGAATTTTTACTTCAGGAAACAGCCATTAAGCAGATACATATTTTTGATTCTCGTTCTTCAGCATTCGCAGATAATGATGTACTCCAAGAAAACATAATTATTCACTTAATTAAAGGAGTAAAACAGCAGTCCGTTACAATTACATCTAGTCCTAATGCCGACTTTGAAATTGATGAAGAAACCCAAAGCATTACAGCAACGGATCGAACAACTCGCACAGTACCATTTACATCAATAGTTGAACCAAACGAGCGACGAAAATTTATTCATATTGCAGCTAATCAGCGAGATCGAGCAATAATTGACAGATTATCTTGCTTCAACTGCACATTAGAAGATCTGGGAATTCAAGTTAGCACTGGTGCAATAGTAGATTTTAGATTGAAGGACGATTTACGACAAAATTTAGAAAGTGGTGCTGTTCCTTTGATATATTCGACTCATTTAGATAGAGTAGTAAATCACCCTATAAATTCTAAAAAGCCCAATGCAATTTTGGTGTCCGAGCGATCGAGAAATTGGCTGTGGCAAAATTCAGGTAATTTCGTAATTGTTAAACGGTTTAGTAGTAAGGAAGAGAAACGGAGAATTGTCGCAGCACATTACGATGGATCTTTACCTGGTGAATTAATTGGTTTCGATAATAAGCTGAATGTTTTTCACAATTCTAAACAAGGTTTTGCCAAAGATATTGCTCTCGGTCTTTATGTTTACTTAAACAGTACCTTGCTAGATAAATATTATCGATTGTTTGGCGGACACACTCAGGTAAATGCTACTGACTTGAGAACTATTAGTTACCCAGATTTAACAACGTTGAAGTCGTTAGGGAAGAAAGCTCATAATGCAAATTTATCACACCCTCGACAGTCACTTCAACGCGGGGAACCCGCGCAACGTGCTGTCTCGCAAAAACAAGTTGATCGAATATTAGAAGAAGAACTAGCAAAAATGACAGGTAATAACGATAATCCTCTGGCTGTTCAGGAAAAGATTGACCAAGCAATAGAGATATTAACTTTGTTGGGAATGCCCAGAGCGCAGCAAAATGAGCGATCGGCACTTACCTTATTATCTCTAATTGACCTCAAACCCAATGGTTCGTGGAACGATTTGAAACGACCAATGATTGGTGTAACCCCGATTATGAATTGGTGCGAAGAATTCTATGGTAAAAAATATGCTCCTAATACTCGTGAAACTTTTAGACGGCAAACGCTTCATCAGTTTAGAGATGGCGGGCTTTGCCTTTACAATCCAGACCAACCAAACCGTCCTGTAAACAGTCCCAAAGCTTGTTATCAAATTACTACTGAACTTTTTGATGTTTTGGTTAAATACGGTACTGATGAATGGTCAATAACTTTAGCCGATTGGCTGGAACATAAAGAGACTTTGATAACTCGATACGCCAAAGAACGGGAAATGGAAATGATTCCTTTGACTTTGGATGATGGCACAAAGATTAAGCTCAGTCCAGGGAATCATAGTCAGTTGATAAGGGATATTGTAACGGAATTTGGTCCTCGTTTTGTACCTGGTTCGGAAGTTATTTATCTAGGTGATACGGGAGCTAAAGAGAACTTTTTCAAACCAGAAAGATTGGCTGAGTTAGGCGTTACAGTCGATCGCAAAGGAAAGTTACCAGACGTTATTTTTTACTGGTCTGAAAAAAATTGGCTACTGTTAATTGAATCTGTTACCAGTCACGGTGCGGTAGATAGTAAACGTCATAGCGAACTAGCTACACTTTTTGCTAAAGCAACCTCTGGTTTGATCTATGTAACCGCTTTTCCAGATCGCAAAACTATGGCTAAATATCTAGTAGATATTTCTTGGGAAACCGAAGTTTGGACTGCCGATGCCCCAACACATATGATTCATTTTAACGGCGATCGCTTTCTTGCTCCTCATGAAAAATAACCAAAAACATTGCTCATGGACTTAGCAATTCATCTCGATCGCACTTCGGTAATTCCTCTCTATCAGCAACTTACGGAGAAAATTCGCTTGGGGGTATTAGAAGGAACGTTTCAACCCAACCAAAAATTGCCTTCTTCTCGTAGTTTGGCAAAGTCTTTGATGATTTCTCGTTCGACGGTGACACAGAGTTACGAACAGTTAGAAAGTGAAGGCTATCTAGAAACTCGTCGGGGTAGCGGTACTTATGTCTGTCAGCAAATACCCGAACGGTGGCTTAATTCTAAGACGATCGCACCAGTAACGACTAAAACCAAGCAAAAATCTTGTTTATCTCACTTTGGCAATAATTTACTGACTATAGATCGTTTAAAATCCGAACCAGATGATGAAATTAGCTTTCGCTATGGTAATCCTGCTATTGAATACTTTCCCATCCAACAGTGGCGCAAATTATTAACCCGTCACTGCGATCGCTCGCCGAAACTCAACTATGCTGCTGATGCTGCGGGATATTTTCCCCTCAGACAAGAAATTGCCAACTATTTAAAGCGATCGCGTGGGGTTCGCTGTACTCCAGAACAAGTGATTATGGTTAATGGTTCTCAGCAAGCTCTAGATTTGATTGCCCGTTTGCTACTGGATGCGGAAGACTGGGTAGCAACGGAAGAACCTAGTTACTTAGGAGCGCGGGACTGCTTTTTAGGGCAATTTGCTAATATCCAGCCAATCCCCGTTAATTGTGAAGGATTAGATGTAGCAATTCTGAGTAACTGTCAACAACAATTTAAGTTAGTTTACGTGACTCCCTCCCATCAATTTCCCACGGGAGTCACCATGTCGTTATCCCAGAGAATAGCCTTGCTGCAATGGGCAGAGAAAACGGGAACGTTAATTATAGAAGATGATTATGATAGCGAGTATCGTTACGAATCCCAACCAATTCCCGCACTACAGGGAATGGATCGTACTGATTTGGTAATTTATCTCGGCACTTTCTCGAAAGTTCTATTTCCTTCCTTGCGGATGGGCTATATGGTGGTTCCCCCATCATGGATCGCGGTTATGACTAAAGCCAAGTGGTTGTGCGACCGTTTTTGTCCGATTTTAGAACAATATGCCCTGACTGATTGGATCGCTGAAGGACACTTTACTAGACACATTCGACGGATGCGTCAATTATACGATTCCCGTCGCCAAGCTTTAATACAGGCTTTAAAATACTATTTTGGTGAAAGAGTAACTATTTTGGGAACAAATGCAGGAATTCATGTCATGGTAAAAATTGTTACCAATCTATCAGATGAGCAAGCGATCGCCAAAGCAGCAGCAGCAGGAATCGGTATAATTTCCGCACGAAAATATTATCTACAACCTCAACGACAAGGAGAGTTTATTTTTGGTTATGCTCAGTTAGAAATACCCCAAATAGAGTTAGGTATTAGAAAATTAGCCCCGATTTTAAAAAACTAAATACAACTAATCTATGAAGCGGAAATTACAAATAGACAACAGCAAGCTAACGCCATACCTGTTTTTATTACCAGCGATCGCCCTACTGGGATTGACGGTATTTTTCCCTGCAATTCAGGCATTTGCTCTTAGCTTCACCCAATACGAATACGATCTTACTCAGCCTCCACAATGGATCGGGTGGGAGAATTTCCAGCGGTTATGGCAGGATGAAGTGTTTTGGCAAACAATTGGAAATACGCTGCTGTATTTAATTGGAGTAGTGCCAATTTTGGTCGTCGCGCCTTTGGGCTTGGCAATTATAGTCAATCAGAAACTAACAGGAATTAACTGGTTTCGTACCGCTTTTTATACCCCCGTTGTAATCTCCATGGTAGTAGCGGGCATTGCCTGGAAAGCACTTTATACCCAAAACGGATTATTAAATCAATTTCTCGAACAAATTGGTATCACAGAAGGTATTCCCTGGCTGACAGATCCTAACCTAGCTCTTTGGAGCGTGATGTTAGTAACTATCTGGAAAGGTTTGGGTTATTATATGGTAATTTATCTGGCAGGTTTGCAGTCAATTCCTCCAGAACTCTATGAAGCAGCAGCGATCGATGGTTCTGTTAGCTGGAAAAAGCATTTAGATATTACAATTCCTTTGATGCGCCCCTATTTATTCTTAGTAGCAGTAATCTCGGCAATCTCGGCAACAAAAGTCTTTGAAGAAATTTATATTATGACTCAGGGTGGACCGAGAAATAGCTCAAAAACCGTGGTTTATTATCTTTACGAACGAGCATTTCAAGATTTAGATGTTAGCTATGCCTGTACGATCGGCTTGGTTTTGTTTTTAGGAATATTAGGATTATCTATTATTAATTTAAAGCTAACGGCGGAAAGCAATAGATAGGTCAGGAATAGGTCAGGAGTAATGTATGATTTTTGGGATAGTTCGGAGTTCGGAGTTCGGAGTTCGGAGTTCGGAGTTCGGAGTTCGGAGTTCGGAGTTATTATTTATTAGTATTAGTACAATCAATATAATGGCTCAATCTAGCTATACATGGATGGAGAGCGACAACCTTTTCAAACATCATCTAATAGGGCAAAATGACGATTAGCTGTTAATACGGCGGTTTTAAAAATAAGATATTAATTAGGTAGATAGATTAAAGAATAAACATATGCTAGAGCTTGATGAACTAGAGATTTTGACTTTGTTACTAGATGTTACTGAAGAACTTAATTGTCATTTTGAAGAATCGCATGATTACGACAGCAAAATGACCACTGGATTTCATGTTTATGATTTTCACATGGAGCGCCAAACAATCGTTAAAGAAGAAGTAAAAAGACAAATAAAATTACAGGAAAAGCTAGCTCATTCTCTTGACGATGACAAAGCTAAACAAGCATTTTTAGAGGACGTTGAAATAAACAAAGAGTGTTTGAAGCTTGCTACAAATGGCAAGAAGCATACCAAGTTAATAGATGACTTTTAACTATGCGTTGATTACAATTAGGTTCTGGTAGATTAAGCAAGAGACAGACGACATCATCAAGCGTCTTGGTTGGACTGTCGAAGAGTACAAAGACTACATCCAAAAACACCATAACAAGCGGTCGCGTCTCGTTATGATTGATGCATAGCTAAAGCATCTGCTCTGTAAGTTACAGCTTATGAGGCATGATGATAAATCACATGCATTTAAACCACAGATTACCAGAGGTTGATAAGCACGTTTGACAAAAATAAGAGAGGTCGGTATGTTACACGCCTCTTTTTTAGTGCTTGTTTATTTAACTGCTCAAATAATTGGAGTGCAAATATACTCCGTTGACTCTTGATGAAGCGTTAGCGATATATTGGGCTAGGCAGACTCGAACTGCCGACTTCCACAATGTCAATGTGACACTCTAACCAACTGAGTTATAGCCCATTGTAACCAGTAATTATTATACCAGTAAAGGTCTGAAAATTGTTGACTTTTTGGTTTCAGATTGTAAATTTGCGTTCCCTGGCTGAGAGAACGCTCAAAAGTGCCTAACTATCTTCTTTCAAGAAATCTTTGATAACTTTGTGTTCGTCTAGTTCTTGTTCTGAAGGGGTGTTGCGAGCATCGGTAATCAGCCAATCTAGGGCTGCTGCTTGCAAATCGATCGCTGCACCAGTCTTATCGACGCAATAGCGTCCAAACACCAGCTTATCTACTAGACGAATGCCTTCACCCAAACGAGAATATTCAAAAATTACGCTGTTGTCTACGGTTGCACCACTACAGATATAACAGTTAGGACCAATCATCGCAGGACCAATAATTTTTGCTCCGTCTTCAATTTTGGTCATACCACCAATATAGACAGGACCTGTAATATTTACTTTATCCCAATTGACTGCCACGTTTAATCCCGTATAGATTCCAGGGGCGACTTCGGTACCAGGAATACTAACGTTTTTTATTTCTCTGGTTAAAACTCCCCGAACAGCGTGCCAATAGTCGGGAACTTTTCCAATATCCACCCACTCAAAGTCCATCGAAACCGCATAGAAAGGAGCTTGCTTTTCCACTAACTTGGGAAATAGATCTCCTCCGATGTCATACTCCTGGTTGGGCGGAATATAATCGAATATTTCTGGTTCAAATATGTAGATGCCTGTATTGATATCCGTGCTTAAAGCTTCTTCTACCGTCGGCTTCTCCTGAAAAGATTTAATCCGTCCTTGCTCATCGGTAACCACAACACCGTAGCTAGGAACATCCTCTTTTGGTACTTTCTTAGTAATTACCGTAGCGATCGCACTATTAGCTCGATGCTGTTTTACTGCTGCGGTTAGATCGAGGTCAATTAAAGCATCACCACACAGCACTACAAAGGTATCGTCGAAGAAAGCGTTGAAGTCCTGAATTTTTCTCAAACCACCAGCCGAACCTACTGCTGCACCAACTAATTCGCCATCAACGATACTGCCTTCAAAAGAATAGCCGATATCAACGCTAAAACGCTGACCATCTCGAAAATATCCTTCTATTTCATGAGCCAAATGACTAACATTGACCATAATTTGGTCAAAACCGTGTTGTCTTAGAAGTTCTAACAGAAACTCCATGACTGGCTTCTGCAAAATGGGAATTAGGGGTTTGGGTATGGTATACGTTATGGGACGAACACGAGTGCCTTTACCAGCTGCCAAAATCATGGCTTTCATGAAAGCTTCTCCTCAACCAAACTTATAGTAACTACTTACTTAAACTATTCCAGTTTATCAACAATGTCTACCAACGTCTCAAGTTTGAACCCAGGTAAGCGGACGAATACTTAGATCCTGATAAAATTCTTCTTGAAACAATTCAACTTTCGATTGGGCTGAGAGTAACAACAACGCCCAGAATACTCCTGCTCGATCTGAATCTAGATGTTCTGTGGTTTCTTTCTTAGTTGACTCGTTAGTCTGCCATCTGCACAACAACTGTTCCCAATCAATATAGTCTCGATCTGAGGCTAAGTTGGTTAGATTGAGATGTAAAAAATTTTCTAACTGAGCAGCCAACTCGGTCAAGTTTTCATTATGAGCCAGTTGAGCGATCGCTTTGATTGCTGCGCTACGAGAACGTTTAGAACGGCGAGGAGAACTATCACTGGCTACTGCTTCAATTTCTGCTGCAATATGTTCTAGCTGTTCGATCAATTCCTGTAGAGTTACACGGCGTGTACCTACCGAACGCACCGAGGTGCGACGACGCAGATGCTGTTCTAGATTTGCTGGCAACGAGCGCGAGTCGCTTTCGAGCAAAATTTCTGGTTCAAAAAATTCTTCCTCTACTTCCGCTTCCGTCTCTAATAAATGTAGGCTATCGGCTTTAAATAGCACTAACATCGATGCCCAGAGAAAGGCTTGACCAGATCGAGGAAGATCCGCTTCTTGTTGGGGTGATTCAGTTTCGCCAATTAGCCCAAGTTCGGCTAAAAAACGGTCGATGATGCTGATTACAGGGACATCCCAAGGATCGATTTCTCCTCGTTCTGCCAGATTTATTAGATTAGCGATCGCTTCTTGTGCAGGAGTTGTAGTCATAATTCATAATTTATAATCCATAATTTATGATTTTTACAACCTCAATTGCCTTAATTTTGCATATTATATGGTCTGCACTTTAATTTGAAGTAACTTGGGCTTCAACCTTCTCTAATCGCTGTTCAATATTTCTGACATCTTCTTTTAATTCGATTAATAAAGTAGCCAGACGTTCGTATAGGGGATTGCTAGGACCAATTGCCTGACCGTCAACCATGGGTGGATAGTCTGTCTTAGGTGGAGTTGCAGGTGGTGAGGGAGCTGTTTTGCGAGGTCGAGAAATACGCGAGCGAGTATTAAAACTAGTATTTCTCAAGCGGTTTACTTCCTGTTCCAGACGGGTAATTCGCGCTTTGAGGCTGTTGATTTCGGAATTAATCAGAGGTGATTGAGCCAAAACAGAATTGCTCTTAACAGCTTGAACGCTAATCAACATAGCGATTAATAAACAACTTAAGCCAACTTTGATAGCAACTCGCCGTTTGAAAAAATGGTTCATTTTACCAAATATTTTTTTATTTAATAGCTTGTTTAGTTTCTATACAACTACACAAAAGTTTCTTGCTACGATTTTGTTTTGATGAATCGAGTGCGATCGCCATAACCTCATCACTTCTGGTAGCAGATAAATACTTTTTTACTATCCTAATTTTAATATTTTTGAAACCGCTGCATCGAACCAAAGTACGTATTGCTATAGTATGATATTTAATTTCAGTAATAGTTGTTAAATTAAAAACTGTTTATTTATCGTTGACTAACAAAGTGGATTTATCGATCGCCGATTTGCGACAAAACTACACCCTGACGGGATTATCGGAGGCAGATATAGAATCAGATCCGATCGAGCAGTTTGCGGTTTGGTTTCAGACTGCCTTAGATGCTGATTTGCTCGAACCTAATGCCATGACTCTAGCTACGGCAACTACCGATGGCAAGCCCTCAGCTAGAATTGTCTTACTTAAAGGATTTAGCGATCGCGGTTTTGTATTTTATACCAACTATGAAAGTCAAAAAGGACAACAACTAATTGCTAATCCCTATGCTGCGTTGGTTTTCTTGTGGGACAAACTAGAAAGACAAGTGCGTATCGAAGGCAAAGTCGAACAACTAAAGCCAGAAGAGTCGGCTCAATATTTCCATAGTCGTCCTAAAGCTTCTCAACTGGGTGCTTGGGCATCAGAGCAAAGTCGGGTAATACCCAACCGTGAGGTATTAGAGCAAAAATTGAGCGAACTACAGGAAAAATATAGTGATGATGCTGTGCCATTTCCCGAACATTGGGGTGGATTTAGGGTAGTCCCAAACCGCATCGAATTTTGGCAAGGTCGTCCCAGTCGTCTCCACGACCGCCTAGTATACGATTTACAGGCTGATGGTAACTGGGAAATTAAAAGAT
>JADEXJ010000350.1 GCA_015207195.1 Pleurocapsales cyanobacterium LEGE 10410 | reverse complement strand
CGAACAGATTGAACACAAGTTGTTTCAGTTCTTGGATTCTAATCAGTTTCTCTCGGCTCAACAGGTTCAAAATACACTCAACTTCATTTTCTCACTAGTTACCTAATCTTTTGGTGGGAAGGGAGTATGTACTAAATCCCAGGAATTTTGAGAGCTATTGGCAAGATCCCAAGATTAGCCTGGGCTTACGTTTTGGCAGACAAACCAAATTTGGCTGTCTAGATTTGGATAAAAATAGTAAGAATAATCCTTTGGTTAACCCCAAGCGTTACCGTAGGCTGATTAAAGTTTTAAGGAAAATCGGCATTAAGCGAACTGTCTTGATTCGCTCTAGCAGTAACCGAGGGGTACATTTATTTTTCTTTTTGCCAGATGGGGTGAACAGCTTCGATCTTGCCTGTGCGTTGTTTAGAGTTTTGAGCGAAAACTGTTTTGAAATAAAGGCTGGGCAACTTGAAATATTTCCTAATACTAAACGGTATAAGAAAAAAGGTGAAGGATTTTCGTTGTTTAATGGTTTGCGCGTACCTATGCAGCCAGGATCTGGATCGATCTTATTAGATCCCAAAACCTTTGAACCACTTCCAGGTGGAGCAGAAGAATTTGTCAAGCTGATGAACGCCTCCTGCGATACAAAAAGCGATCGTACCCCCATCTTGTAGCATTAAGAAAAATGAGCCGAGCAAAATAGCTAAAACTCAGACTGGACACAAGCTAGAGCAAAGCGATCGCACATTTATGAAGTGTTGTGTAGGGCTGACTCCATATTTAGCGTACAGAGTATTTATACTTAAACTGGAATTAATTAAGCAAGAGATTAAACAAAAGCTCGAAAACTTATTAGTTCCTGAAACCAAAACTTCACAAACTAAATTTCAGGAAGTCCGTAGAGCAAGAAGAAAAAATAGCTATTTTTATCATGGAATAGAGCTTAGTTCTCGTTCGGGACTTAATTGCCGTGGTGATGAGTTAATTAGCCTTAAGCCAGGGACAAAAGTTAAAATCCTAACTGACCATCATTCGTCTACTTTGAGTGATGATAATCGGCAAATTATGGTTTATGTAAGACCAATGAACGTTAAGACAAAAGAGAAATATTCAGTTCCTTTAGATAATTTGATTCAGGTAACAACTAACTCTGACCTCTATGTCAAAGCTGTATTGCCACGAATTAGAGATCTAGTCACTGCTCTTGGTTTAACTAAAGAAGATTGCTTGCAATATATCAAACAAACTTACGGTGTAGAAAAAATTGGCATGTTGTGGCCCACAGAAATATTTGAAGTAGCTACTCATTTCCAAAATTTGTTCTACAGCATGTTCGGCGATTCGATAAAAGTGTCAAACGGGCTTTTCTCAACTTGAATTCCTTCGTCTGCTGCTGACGCAGAATACAAGCGCCAATTAGTAAATTTGGGGTTTGTATGCAACCAAGCATTCATCAAAGAAAAGTAATCGACTGGTTACAAGCTGATTCTGATTTTTCAGATGCCGTGGTTAATTCTGTAGCTGGTTCGGGTAAAAGCACATTACTTAAACTGGCTGCTGATGCTATTTCGACGAGTAATGTAGATATTCGAGACTGTCTGGTTTTAGTTTTTAATAAAAAAAATAAGAATGCTTTAGTTAAAAAGCTTGATTCTCGTTGGCAATACTCGATCTCTACCGTTCACAGCGCGGGGTATCGGGTGCTGAAAAAATATCTTGGGGTTAG
>JADEXJ010000097.1 GCA_015207195.1 Pleurocapsales cyanobacterium LEGE 10410 | reverse complement strand
TACTGCTGTTGATTACGATAGTAAAGTTTCTGCCACTTGTCGGCATCAAAAGGCTGTTTCTTTAACGCTTTTGTTTGATTCATTACGCTTCCTCTGTATTACCTGATTTTACAGTGGGAAGGGAGTATTTGTGTCAGGGGCATTTTCAAGCATCAGTAATTAGAGCAGACAAAACACAGCCCAAGCAATTCAACAAAGGATTTTCTCCGTTTGCTATCGCGATCTATGAAGTAGTGAGGTTTCTACTTTGGCTCGAAACTGATATCAACCCTCGAACCGTTGAGAATGGTATTGTAAACAGGTGAGAACTCAGCCAGCCTTCTAAGCTTTTTCATGTTCTCTACGTCAGTTTTTACTTTAAATTTTATGCGAATATCGGTATAGCCCTTAGGTATATCAGAAGCCAGTCCTAAATATCCCCGCATGTCGATATCGCCTTCCAATTCAGATTCCAGTTCTTCAATATGAATACCACGAACAGCAGCATGGGCGACAATACTTGTCGTAACGCAACTAGCCAGAGCATTAAGCAGATGTTCCACTGGATTGGCACCCCGATCTTCTCCTGCAAGGATAGCGGGTTCGTCTGCGTGTAGCTGAAACCTTTGTTGGTGATCGATCTCCTGCTTGGCAGCGTAAAATCCCGTGATGGTAGTGCAGTTATGATTAGCATCGATCCATTTGTTTCGAGCCCGAAATTTGCACTTTCCTAGTTCGGGATCGTTTTGGATTGCGTTTACTGTCTCATTCAAGATATCTAAGTTGATGCCGTTGATGCGATTAGTGTCTGTTTTTACTGTCATGGCGATCATCCTCCTGAACCATGAGCGTTCTTTACTAGATTATACTTCTGCCGATCTGCCTAACGACCAGTTGAGAACTAGCTTGTTGTATCTAAAATTGTTGGTTTCCCTAATTTCTATAGCAGTCCTATTACCTAATAGTCTATCAAATAATAAATCTCTACTAAAGCTTTGCTTAATAGTCCAAAACAAATTATTGATAATCTACACAGAAATTGAGTCAATACTACTGTATTAACAGCGATTTGTATAAGTTCTGTAAAGACTTTTAAATGCTATGCAACAATAGTTAGTAACTGCTTGGCTTTAGTGAACTACACTATCTGACTGCCTGACACATTTATCAAAAAACTAATTGGTAGCGCACTTAATTTCGCGAATACGACTGAACCAAATGGCATCATAGTATTGCTTTTTAGCTTTCTTGGAAGCAAAGCAAAGTTGAGGAATATGGGAACACAATGTAATAGGAGCAAGCAAATTGCGACCCTTATGCAAAACTCCATTAAGCCATCTAATACCAATTTTCAGATAGCTAATTCCACGCTTCCAATGAGGATCTACTTGGGTTCTGAGTCCTTTTAGTTGAACCGCCATACCTTGAGAGGTAGGCCTAAAGGATTAGCTTCGCGTCACAAATAAAAGAGCTAGTGCCACAACTAGATACAAACGTTCAAGGGCTTTGCGAACGCGAATTTTTGAACTTTCTAATTGAAAAACTCCAGATTTAGAATCTAAAAATAATTCCTCAACCCGAAAACGTAATCCATATTGCCAGAGGGTCTGCACAGAAGGATTTTCATCCGTAATCACTGCCCACGGCTCTTTGACACCCTTAACATTCTCCACAAACTATTGAAAGATGAATCATACAAAATTGATTCCATATGCGAAGCGGTATCCTTTAGGACAAAACTGTAGTGTCTAATGCTAAATATATCCGTTGCCCACTCCAATCCCCAATCGCTGCCATTACCAAAGGTATATAGATTGACTTGAATTTAATTCGATTGTTGTGTACAAACCGCTGCCATCTCCGTTCGATACTCTGCGCTTGAGTGGCTCGACTAATCACATAAGATTCCCATTCACTCAAGTTGATCTTACTGCTACAGATTAGAGCATTTATCATCCAAGCTAACGCTTTTAGATGACGAAAATCCTGATAATTGCTGTGTTGCGAGGCAGTGCGTTGGGCGGGTTCCCCGACTTGAAGCAACTGCCGAGGGCGACTCAGCAAACTCAGTAGTCGAGGATAAAGGGGGGTAGATTTTGACATGGAATTTGAGCTTAAAACTATTCATTTTCAGCTTCCCATGAATGCTCTACCTTTTCTTTCTTTCCACATAAGATCAGTACTTTTAGGTACTTGTGTCAGGCAATCAGGGGGTAAGTAGTAAGTGTCCTAACGTAAATCCGTATTGCCATATATTGAATTAAATAAATTGAATTAAATAAATTAAAAGCGATCGCTTTAACCTCAATTCTGGTACGGGCGATCGCTTCTTGATAGCTATATTCTTGTGCAATGTAGATTCGGATTACTTTTTCAAAAGACTGGGAACTTTATCTGTTTTTGGTTGGGATCCATAAACAGGAGAAAACTTAGCTAGGAGTTCGCGAAACTCTTCACCATTAATCGTTTCTTTCTCGACTAAAATATCCACAATGCGGTCAATAGCGAGGCGGTTTTCGCTGATAATGCTCTTGGCTCGATCCAAACAATTAGAAGCAATGTTTCTAATCCGAAGATCTATTTGGGAAGCAATTTCTTCAGAGTATTCGTGTCGATTACCCGAATCCCCACCCAAAAACACTGGTTGTTCTTGACCTTCTAAAGCAAGTACTCCTAAGTCGGACATACCAAACTTGGTTACCATTTTTCGAGCTAGGGAAGTCAGTACCTGAATATCTTGACCAGCCCCCTGAGTTACTTCGTCTTTGCCAAAAACCACCTCTTCTGCTGCCCTACCACCTAAAGCTGAGGTAATTTTAGCCAGAATTTTGGATTTAGTTTCTAGTCCTATCTCTTCATCTGGGGTAAACCAAGTTAGACCGCCTGCACCACCTCTAGGAATAATAGTGACTTTTTCTACAGGGTCGTGACTGGGCATCATGGTAGCGACGATCGCATGACCGACTTCGTGATAGGCAGTTAACCTTTTAGCTTTGCTGTCTACTAGGGGGACTCCTTCCATTCCTGCGACAATGCGATCTACTGCGTCGTTTACTTCTAACATCGTAACCGCGTCCTTGTGTCTTCTGGCGGTTAAGATCGCTGCCTCATTGAGCAGGTTAGCTAAGTCGGCACCGCTAAAACCAGGAGTACGGCGAGCGATCGCTTCTAAGGATACGTCAGGGGCAATTTTTTTACCTCTGGCATGAACCTCTAAAATACCTAGTCTGCCCTGCATGTCTGGATAGTCTACAATTACCTGGCGATCGAATCTACCAGGACGCATTAAAGCCTGATCTAAAACATCGGGACGGTTGGTAGCAGCAATCACGATAATACCGCTGTTGCCTTCAAAACCATCCATTTCGGTCAGCAACTGGTTAAGGGTTTGTTCTCGTTCGTCATTACCACCACCAATACCAGTGCCTCTTTGACGACCTACGGCATCAATTTCATCGATAAATACGATGCAGGGAGCATTTTCTTTAGCTTTTTTGAACAAGTCTCGGACACGGGATGCACCTACCCCAACAAACATTTCTACAAATTCTGAACCAGAGATACTGAAAAAGGGTACTTGAGCCTCTCCTGCGATCGCTTTTGCCAATAAGGTTTTGCCCGTTCCTGGTGGTCCTACTAGCAGCACTCCACGGGGAATTTTCGCTCCAATGGCGGTAAATTTTTCTGGTTCTTTTAAGAAAGTTACGACTTCTTGGAGTTCTTCTTTTGCTTCTTCAATACCCGCTACATCATCAAACTGAATTCCTGTTTTTGCCTCCATTTGAAACTTGGCTTTGGAACGACCAAAGTTTAATGCCTGACCAGAAGTATTGGCAGAACGCCGTAAAATCATAATCAACCCAGACAACAAGACTACGAAGATTAATAAGTTGAGTAAGATGCCTACGGTTGTCGAGCGGTCTATTGATTCCTTAATCGTGAAATCGACGTTTCTCGCTCTGATTTTGGGAATTAAATCTTGGTTTTGCTCAAACAATAGGACTTCTTGAGGAGTATCCTGAGATTCTTTGAGAATTACACTAGCTTTGTTGGTAGTTTCGTCAATTTCTACCTTGTTTACCTGGTCTTGTTCTAACTTTTCTAAAAATTCACTATAGCTAAGGGTGTTTTCCTGTTTCTGCTGTGCCAATACAGGAGTTGCCAAAAAAAGGGTCTGAAAAATCATCCATCCCGCAGCCAACTTACCAATTGAGTTAGCTCTTTTGTGGTTTTTTTTACGGTTGTTTGGCTGATAAGCAGGAACTAGATCTAATGCTCGTTGCTCACTATCATAATTTTTCATGTTTATATTTAGCTATATCTTTACTAGATATCGATATAAGATTTAAGAATATCTCCAGCCTAACTAAAAAAAAATAGTTTTTGCCACACTTAACGGATTAATGTTATCGCTTAATCTAAATTTTTGCTGGTAACTGACGTTTACTAGTCGAACCGCGCTATTTATTTTATTGAGACTAAGAATAAAACTGAATAAAACTAAGATCTCTTACTATCTTCCCCGCTTTAAATCGTAAATTGCTTTTTCTGCCAACCAGTTGGGAGAGCGATCGCTGTGATGTTTATGGATACCGACTAGTAAACGATTGGCGGTTTTAGGATCGTTGACCAATCGCAGTAGCTGACGACGTAGTTGAGGACTAACCCGATCGAGCAAGGTGCGGTTGAGATGACCACGGGGTATGGGAGAAGCCTTAGAAAACTGCTGATAGCGAAACAAATACCAGCCTAAAGTCCCTACTCCCGACAAAAGCCCCGCAATAATCAGAATTCTAACTACGTTGTCTTGCTTGCTGTTACCAGATAGCTCGAATACTTCGCTATTAGTATTATTTACGACAATATTGCTACTAACAAGCTGGATTGATGGCGATCGCGCGATCGCCGACCTGGTCAAACCACCACTAATAATCACGGTGTAAATCAAAGCCAAAGTGATTTTATTCATTCTAGATAAAATTTTTAAATATTTGAGCTGAAAATTAAATTGTATTTTTATCGCTTAAAATAGTTGTGTACAGAGTGACTGTTAAATCCTGCTGCCAACTATTTAATTATTATTGTAATTTTTTGGTATTTGTTTACAAGGTAACTATTTTAAAAATTAGTAAAGAAGATATATTTTGTTGATTAAGTAATTTAAATCGCCACGGTTATTAGACCTTGTATATCAACGCATAATTTAGCTTTTTGACCAAACAGTTAGTTATGATTTATTAGGGAAGTCTGTTATTACGTTCGATAACTGCAAAAATTTGAATCATTAAAATAATATGTCTCAATATAGTAGTTTTTTAAATTCTATTCGTACCTTGTTAGGTTGTTTAGAATTAGATCGCGCATCGCAACTCTATCAAGATGCCATCGCTCTATGTAGCTATTTAGAAAATTCACTTTACCGCATCGCAGTTTTTGCACCGTTTAATCATGGTAAGTCTACTTTGCTTAATGCTTTGCTTGGTAGTAAAACCTTACCGATCGATTTAATCCCCACAACGGGAGCAGCAATAGTTGTAGGTTATGGAGAAGAATTGCAGACAATAATAACTTTGAAAAACGGAGAGAAAATACACGAACCAGGAATCAAAATTTTACAACAATATGCGATTTTAGATGGCGATCGCAGAATGAAAGCAGAGGTAGCGGAAGTTAGAGTTCTTTGCCATCTTCCGTGGTTAAAACAAGTCGAGCTGCTCGATCTTCCAGGTACAAACGATCGCGAAGCTCAAAATGATTTAGTAAAAGACCGCTTACTTAGTGCAGATTTAATTATTCAGGTCTTAGATGCCCGTAAATTGATGACTCTTGAAGAGAGAGAACATCTAAAGCACTGGCTACAAAATCGCGGGATTAATACAGTTATCTTTGTAGTTAATTTCCTTAATTTGTTGACCCCTGAAGAACAACAAGAAGTACGGCGACGCTTGTGTTTTGTTGCCGAAAGTTTTCGTTCTACTCTACCAGAAAATATTAGTAATATTTATTGTGTTGATGCTTTACCTGCTCTCAGAGCGAGATTAAAAGGAGATTTTGCTGCTGCCCAAGCTACGGGTTTGGCTAGTTTTGAATCGGCATTACACAGTATAGTTGATTGGCAAGGCGATCGCTCCAAGTTGACTCGTGTATTCAAACTTGCCGAACAGTTGTTCGACCAAGCTACAGTTAAACAACAAGAAATTGAACAGCAAATTGCAGCAGAACAAGCAACAAACGAGCGACAAGCTGTTATTAAACAAAAAGCACGGCAGTTAATTCAACAGGGTTTTAATCGTAGCGTTGCCGATTTTCAAGGATGGCTCTATCTACCCAACCTATTAACCAATCATCAACCGAGTTTAGCGATCGCTCTCCAACAAGCTAGATTCGAGCAGTGGCTGGAACAGTTTCAATCACTGGTATTCGAGCATCAACAAGCAGTTAACAAATGGGTCAAACAGGGCAGCGAATTCTTCTTACATGATAATCCTGAGTTGTTGGTGATTAGCTTTCCCGATCCGCCGATAATTCAAGTACCAGAATATATTCCTAACGCTAAATCAAATGATTATACGTCCGCCGATTACAATATTCCCAAACCATTGAATTCAGTACTGCAAGGACGAGTAGGCACTGTAATTTTGGGTGGTGCAAGCTATGTAATAAACAAAGTAGCTCCACCAGATAACCTTTCACAAACTCAGCCGAGTAAGATTACGGCGCAAACTTATGCTGACGCAGCCGAAACCTATCTAACCAGTTTTAGCGATCGCGCCAACAACTTGTTAAGCAACTACGAGCAGTTAGCTGTTAAATATCTGACTTTTTCAACTCAAACCAGAGCAACAAACACCGATTATCAACTGCAATTACTAACCCACCTAAAAAACAATTTTGTAGCGGAATTAGAACGACTGAAAAATAGTTAATTGGAATGACTATCGTATTAAACCAAACGCCAGATTTTGGGCTATGTTGACCAGGTAAACCATCTAGCTTGACAACAGCATCTTTTAGGGGGATGTGCTGAAGATATAACAGACGAAAAGCTTTTTTCAATTCTTGAATTTCTTCAGTAGAAAAACCTCTTCTTTTCAAGCCGACCAGATTTAGCGATCGCACCCTAGCAGGATTGCCCTCTACCATCATGTAGGGAGGAACATCACGGCTAATCCGACTCATCCCGCCTACCATTGCCAGCCGACCGATCTGAACAAACTGATGGATACCCAGGACACCGCTAACCACCGCCATTGATTCTATAGTTACGTGACCCGCGATCGCCACACTATTAGCAATTACCACTTCATTACCAATCAGACAGTTATGACCCACATGACTATAGGCCATCAATAGATTGTCATTGCCAATGACCGTAGCTTCTCCTTCATTAGTAGCGCGGTTAATCGTCACATATTCACGGATGCGATTGCGATCGCCAATTATGACGCGACTATTTGCCCCTTGATATTTGAGGTCTTGAGGTTCTAAACCAATAGCTGCCCCAGGAAAAATCTGATTATCTGCGCCAATTTCCGTCGCTCCATCGATAATGGCGTGGCTACCCACTACAGTGTTCGCGCCGATGCTAACCTGACTACCAATCACTGCATAAGGTTCGACTCGTACCGTCGGATGTACTTGGGCATGGCTATCTATAACAGCAGTCGGATGAATTAAGGCGGTCATCAATTCTATCAGGGGCTATAACGTAGGTTTTGAAGAATCAGAAATTTTCGAGGATTGGCGAGAGGGCAAAGCAAGGGACAAAATTAAATAGTTGGCACGGGGGCATTAGCTATAACCCTGCTTTTACTACCAATCGTAAATTATGCACGATGATAGCCTATTTAGTTCAAATAAACAGGTCTTAAAGTAATTTTCGCTGTAAATACCAATTTTATTGCTCAATCAAGGAAAACATCATTTCTCCTTTAACCGCTAGTTCTCCGTCTACTTCTCCTACCCCCTGCATTTTAGCAATGCGCTTTTGTTTTAAAGATAGAAGCTCTACCGTCATAATCAGGCGATCGCCTGGGACTACGGGACGACGAAAACGAACCTTGTCAATTCCTGCAAAAGCAAAAAACTTACCCGCCATTCCTGGTAACTGAACCAAGACAATTCCCCCTACCTGCGCCATAGCCTCTACCATTAGCACTCCAGGCATCAAAGGAAAATCGGGAATATGTCCTGGGAAAAAGGGTTCGTTAAAGGTAACGTTTTTAATCCCAACCGCTTTCTCTCCTGGCACGTAATCAATAATACGGTCTACTAGGGCAAAGGGATGGCGATGGGGTAATAGCTGATGAATTTCTCGAATATCGAAGGTGGTTTTTAGCTCGCTATTGGGAGTTTCTAAAACAGAATCATTAACGGTTGTCATTTTTTTTTATTACTAATTACTGATTGAACTTGCTAGTTTGGCTGCTAACTGAATATGTAGCTTGTGACTGGCTTTATAGGCAATCAGGTGAGCAGTTGGTAATTTACCCAATAAACTAAGATCTCCTATTAAATCTAATAGTTTATGACGGGCTGGCTCATTGGTAAATCTTAGAGGTGGATTAACCCAACCTTGGTGACTACAAACTAGGGCATTTGACAAACTTCCCCCTCGAATCAAACCCGCCTGTTGCAGCTGCTCGATTTGTTCGGCAAAACCAAAGGTACGAGCGGGGGCAATTTCAGTAGCAAAACTTGCCTGGGCAGGATTCCAGCTATGCCATTGATTACCAATTGCTTGATAGGGAAAATCTATACCATAGGTAAAACGAGTCTCAGATGCAGGTAGGGCTGCGACAAAAGAGTCATTTTCTCTAATCCAAATCGTTTCGCTAGGTGTAATCGAAGGTGGAGATTGAGTCGGTAAGCGATCGCTGATTCCTACTTTGGCGATCGCCTCACACCAGTTTTTTGCCGAACCATCTAGTAAAGGAACTTCCTCACCGTCAATTTCAATCCGAGCATCATCAACGCCGTTGGCTGCCAGAGAAGCCAACAAATGTTCTACGGTTCTCACCTTGGCTTTCCCTACCCCTAGTTCTGTAGATAGGGTAGTTTCTCCTACTGCCCCAATCTGGGCAGGAATTATCGGCGCATGGGGCAGATCCACCCGTACAAAATAACGACCTTCCCCAACAGAGGCTGGCATCACCTTCACCGTGGCATTTTTTCCCAGATGTAGTCCTATCCCCGACAGCTCAAACGCTTGTTTAACCGTGCCTGTCATAATTTTTTGAGCAAACAGCCGTTTACCCCTATATCTTAGAACTTCTCTCCAATACCAAATTGAATCTGGTTGTCTCCATCATCATTAAAGGCATAGTCAACACGAATTGGTCCTAGGGGTGACTGTATCCTGACCCCAAGACCATAACCAAAGCCACTTCCTGGCAACTCTCTAACGATTGAAGGACTTCCTGGCACGTTGTCGTCAGTACCCAGGGTAGTCCCGTAGTCGAAGAAAAGTGCGCCACCCACAATTCTAAAAATTGGAAATCGGTATTCAGCACTAGCCTGGAAAAAACTTCTACCACTACCCAGTTCGCCATCATCAAAACCGCGAACCGAATTACTACCACCCAAAATAAAGGCTTCATAGGTAGGCAGATCTCCTAAAATAGTTCCCGCTTGAAGGTTGAATGCTAGGGCTTCTGGTCCATCATTGAAACGAACGAGATTGACGGGGAAGTACTGACTATAGTTAGCTCGAAGGCGATTTAACAAAATGCTGCCCGAACCAATGGGTATAGTTTGTTCCGTTCCCACTCTAAGTACTGAACCTTGGGTGGGTTGTAAAGGATTGTTACGGCGATCGCGAGTTGCACCAAAACGCAAGGTAAACAAGTCATCTGTACCGTCATCGCTAAAGGCTAGAGGGACAGTACCAAGTTCTGGGGCATCGTCTCTGATACCGACTGAAGCGATTTCTCCATCATCATCTTTTACTTCTACTCTTTGATACTGAAAACCTGTGGATAATGTCCATTCTCTTCTGCTAAAAGGATCGCTTGGTAGAGGACGAGCAAAGCTAATCCCCCCCCCAGTCCGAACTATACGGGGCGAATCACTATCGTCGTCAAAGATATCAATATCGTTGTCCCCATTAAACACCAAGGAGATAGAGCGACGGCGAAAAGCATTGATCGTATAAGAAGTACGGCTTTCACTGCCAGCAATCCAAGGATCGGTAAAATTCACGTTGAACAGCAGGTTGTCATCGCCAATCTGTACTTCTGTTCCCAAAGTCTGATTGTTACCGCCTAGATTCTTTTGTTGATAGCTTGCCGTACCAAACAAGCCACTATCGGAACTATACCCTGCCCCTGCTGCCACCGAACCACTGCTGCCTTCAACTACGTCAATGTTGACTATAACCCTACTGGGGTCTGTTCCTGGACTGAAAGAAAAACGAGCATCCTCAAAAACTCCCAGTCCAAAAACGCGCTGTAAATCTCTTTGGGCTATATCTCTTTTAAATACATCCCCTGGGTCTAGTTCTACTTCTCTAGTGATAACAAATTCGCGGGTTTTGCCTTCTATGGGTTCGTCATCTTCATCAAAATATCTAACTTGAATATCCTCAATTACCCCTTCAGCAACGACTAAGGTTACTTCCCCCTCTGGACTGACTTGGGGCGCACCTACCACCTGTGCTAATTCATAACCATTGTTGCTATACCACTCATTAACTCGAATAATACCTTCTTGTAATTCTCTTAAATTAAGAATCTGTCCGTAATTTTCCCCAAAAAATTCATCGACTTTGTTTGGCGGTAAAACTTCGCTTTCATTGCCCCCAGCGATAGTTTGTACCTGTACATCACTCAGAATTGGGTTGGGTTCGACGGCAAAGGTAATTCTGACCCCTAACTGAGTGTCTTCTGGAGTTACCTCTACGTTTTGGAAAAAGCCCGTCGCATATACTGCATTTACGTCTTCCTGGAGTTGGGTTCGCGTAGTAGTCCTTCCAGGCTCTGTTCCTACGGTTGCATAGACGATATCTTCTAGTTCTTCATCTGCTCCTGCCACCACTACCTCTGCCACTAGCACGCGGGGTTCATCGGACGATTGGGGAGTAGTATCTTCAGTATTATTCGGAGCGCGATCGCCTTCGCCACCAGGAGGCTCTGACTGAGGTGGTTCAAATTCTGGTAATTCTCGATTGGGGTCTATCTGTGGCTCGGAATCGGAGGGTAATGGTAATTGGGATGGGGGATTGGGATTTTGAGCTACATAAGAAGACTTGATATTTTGGAGTAAAGCTGCACCATTAGTTACTACATTCGATTCCAATTGGTTATGGATACGGTTGTTTTCTGCTCTGGCAGGTAGCGATAGCCCCAGAGTCAGAGAAGTTACCAATGTAAGCAGGGTAGGAGATAGACGCACTTTGTTTAATTCCATTAACACTTCCACACACCAAATAGAAAATTTTTTCCAGTTAATAATTTTAATAGTTGTCTTGCCTTAAATTGAAGTAAACTCTGTCTGGTTGTATAACGGCAGGATGCTGTTGGCGAAAGTCCGAACCAGTCCGATCTTTCTTGCTATCCCAACATGGGTAAGACGTAGGCTCTCTCAGGAAAAATCGTTATCTAGCCTACATCTACAGATGCTTTTGCGCTTGGGCAACGCTAAGATTAGCTTTTGAGCAGAGTCCCGTCAAGTAGGAAAGGGCAAACGAGAGCTAGACAATTTGTAAGCATAGTCTTTACACCAAGGTCTAAGCTGACCCACAACAGAGCTGTTTGAGCAAAACCGCGATCTAACAAAACGTTTGATATTTGTATTATTGTTATTCGTTGTTTTACTATCGCAAGAATATGACCGCGGAATGCGGTCAACGCAGGCGACGCGTAGCTAGTCCTTTAGGGCACCGTCGTTTTATTTATCCTCGAATGGGGACGGCGGTGTAACGTTGACTATTTATATCACTTAATGTCCTCTGTTTTTATTGACTAATTATTTTCATTATTATTGAACCATTAAAGTTAAATACCTGGTAAAAACTATTAATTTAATACAGATGAAATCTTATAGCTGTTGCTTTAACTGCGCCAAAACTCGCTGCTGCACTTGTTGATATGCCGACTCTACTTGTCCTAAATCTTTGCGAAAGCGGTCTTTATCCATTACTCTAGACTGGGGATCGGTATTATCTCGATCCCAAAGGCGACAGGTATCGGGGCTTATTTCATCTGCTAAAAGTAGATTTTCTTCAGCATCAATCCCAAATTCTAGTTTGAAATCTACTAAAGTAATATGACATCGCTCAAAGAAACTTTGCAGGTTTTGATTGATTTTTCGCGCCATGTTCTCAATTTCTGTTAATCTTTGAGGGTCAACCAAATCTAAGAGAAATATGCGATCGCGAGTTAGCAGAGGATCGCCTAATTCATCGCTTTTGTAGTAATACTCTACCAGAGGAGAAGGTAATACTTTGCCTTCTGGTAATCCTGTTTGGCGACAGAGACTTCCCGCTGCAATATTCCTGACTACTACTTCTACAGGTACGATCTTGACAGCTTTGACCCTCATCTGATTGGGTTGGGGACAATCTAGGTAATGGGTTGGAATATTGTTTGAGCCTAACCAAGTAAACAATGCTGCGGTGATCTGGCAGTTAATTACTCCTTTGCCCTCAATCTGTCCCCGTTTTTGGGCATTAAAAGCCGTAGCATCATCCTTATATACGGTGAGTAAGATTTCGGGATCTTCCGTAGTATAGAGAATTTTTGCCTTGCCTTCGTAGATTTTTGTCTGTGACATTTCTTATAAATATGGAAAACTCTAATAGCTGGTAGGTTTAAGAAATTAAATTGACCCCAAGGTTAAGAATAGGTTAATAAAATTCAAATAGATTGTTATTATTTAAAATAAAACCCTGTTCATAGTAGCGTTATCACGTGGCGTTTGTGTTGAACTCTATTTTAAAGCGATAAAGTATTAAAAATCGTTAAGCCAGGTTTGCCAAACATAGCTATCTTACAAAAAAACTCTAAAAGACCTTAATTGATTATGACAACCAACAAAAAAAAGGAAAATTTTCTTTATCCACACCATACCTATCACGGTGAAGTTAAGCCAGAAAACCTAGTCTTTAATGCCAATCTCCAAGAATTTGGTCAAAAAATAGGCTATATCTGTAACTTGGAAACTAGCGGTAAGCTGCCACCAGAACAAGCATACGAACAAATCAGATCTCTATGGAAAAAATTAAAGAAAAGTAAGAAACAATTAGGAATCGGACAGAATGGTCGCTAGCAGGGGCGAAGGTAATAGCTCTAATGTTCCATTTAGGATAGGCGACTGCTATAACTAATAAGACTATTACTTATGGCTCAATATGTCTCGTTCCAGAGCTTTACAATCCTATATTTTGGTTCGTTTACTGCTTGCTCCTCTGATGCTATTGACTATCGCCACCATAGTATTTTTACTATTAAGAGCAACTCCTGGCGATCCTGCCGATGCAATTTTGGGTACTCGCGCCCCTGAAGCAGCTAAAGCAGCATTGCGATCGCAACTAGGTCTAACTAATCCGCTGTGGCAGCAATATTTAGACTACCTCAAAGATTTATTCAGTTTCGACCTTGGCAGTTCCCTTACCAGTCGGGGTCTATCAGTTTGGGAAGTAATTAAAGAGTACTTTCCCGCTACCGTCGAACTATCTCTATGCAGCATGATTGTGGCGGTAGTGGTTGGGGTCGTAGTCGGTATGGTTTCCGCTTCGGCTAAAAACAACGCAATCGACGCTGGAGGAAGGTTATTTGGCATTATTACCTATTCTCTACCTCTATTTTGGGTAGGCATGGTATTGCAGCTAATTTTTGCCGTTAATTTGGGCTGGTTTCCTTTGGGTACGCGCTTTCCCATCAGTGCAGTTACTCCACCCAACGTAACGGGACTATATTTAATCGACAGTTTGATAGCTGGAGATTTAGGAATGTTCCTCAATACGTTACATTATCTGGCACTGCCTAGTTTAACTTTAGGCTTACTCTTAAGCGGTATTTTCGAGCGGATCGTGCGGGTGAATCTCAAGCAAACCCTTCAGGCGGACTATGTAGAAGCAGCCAGAGCCAGAGGAATTCCCGAACGAACAATTTTGATCTCCCACGCGATGAAAAATGCGCTAATTCCCGTAATTACAGTTTTGGGGTTGACCTTTGCAGCTTTGCTAGGGGGGGCGGTGTTGACAGAAGTGACCTTTTCTTGGCCAGGATTGGGCAATAGGCTGTATGAAGCTATTTCTCTACGAGACTACCCAACGGTGCAGGGAGTAATGGTATTTTTTGGCATCATAGTAGTGATTGCCAGTATTGCGATCGACATTATCAACGCCTACATCGATCCGAGAATTAGGTATTGATCGTTGAAGAATGACTAACAACCACTACAATCACTAACGATCGTGTAGATATCATATTTAGTAGAGACAATTAAAGCAGGTGGGCAACAGTAATATATAGCTCGACTAAATTTAGAAAACCTAAAAGGTTATGCTCACCCTACAACTACTAACTACTAACTCAATCATGCCTCGTATAAATATTCATAGCCTATCGATGCAAATCAGCCGTATGTTCGAGCAGGGACAGTCTTTTTTCTGCGCGATTAAGGTACAAGACTGGCTGAGAGAACGTAACGAAAACCCCGATGATTACGAGATCTTATTTCATGAAAAACCCGCTCCTCCAGGATCGGGATTAATAATCATGCGAGAAATTGAACTACGTCGTAAAGATGGCAAACCCGTGGAGGATTGGTTACAAGAGGATATTAATAGCTATACATAAATAAAAAGTAAAAAGTAAAAAGTAAAAAGTAAAAAGTAAAAAGTAAAAAGTAAAAAGTAAAAAGTAAGAAGTAAAAAGTAAAACAACTTTACCAATCATACTTTTGCACTCCTTAACGACAGACTACTAACACCGAATTCGCTGCGGTATCCGTGGTAGAAATTTTTTGGGGCGGACTGCAAACTCCGAACCCCGAACTCTTAAAACAATTACTCAAATTCTACGCGGTCATAGAGTTCAGCTAAGCTTATTTCAAATTCAAATGAATCGAAAGTAAGCTTGCTATCTTTACCTACATACTCGGATAAGACCCATTGCTGAGAATCGTTTTTACTAAACTTCTCTACCTGCATTGCAGTTTGGCTAATTAATACATACTCTCGGAAGCTAGGAATGCTGCGATACATCCTAACTCGGTCGCGGGAATATGGATTCCCGCGCTGCGAGCTAGCGTTGCTAAACTTATCTCCGCGGTCGTATTTTTCGGTAGAATCAGATAAAATTTCGGCGATCTCCAGGGGATTAGTAACTGTATCAGTACGATCTTCTGCAAATACTAAAGGTGTATTGACTACCATGACATCGGGATAGGTGTAGAGGCGATAGTCGGGTATCCACAGACGCAAATCGCTCATAAAAACGCGATAGGGTTTCTTTTTTAGATTGTAGTTGAGTGCGCTGGTAAGATTTATTGCCAGTTGATTATGATTTGGTTTGCCACCTGCCATCGGTATTATTCGACCATCGAGATATTCGTTCCTTTGTTCTGCCTGCTCTTCTAGTTCTAAATACTCTTGAGGGGAATAAGTTTTGGTAGAGACTTGCATAATTGTCACCGTCGCTAATGGACTTAATTATAAACGGGCTTGAATCTAATAAAAAATATCGGCAGGATCGGCAGTACGGAGCTTTTTAATCGCGATCGCCCCAGAGATCGTACACATGATCAGATTGAGGGTAAAGACTTTGAGCGCAATCCCTGGATTCATACTGACAGGAAGCTCGACAAACTCAGCCATCAAATAGTAGATTCCATAAGACACTAAATAGCCAGGAATAAAACCCATAATCGCCAAGAGCAAAGATTCTTGCAGCACCACCAAAGACAGATCGCGGTCTTTATAACCCATTGCCTTGAGGGTGGCATATTCGGGTAAATGTTCGCTTACGTCGGTATAAATGACCTGATAGACAATGATGATACCGACAACAAAGCCGATCGCTGCACCAAAGTTTAATACCTTACCTTGTGACCAGGTAGCAACATAATCTTGTTCTCCTTGGGATAATTCTTCGGGGGTCAACACTTTGATATCTCTACTCAGATTGTCAGAAATGTTTTTAGCAACAGCACGAAGATCTGCTCCTGGCTCAAGGGAGATAACTCCTATGGTCACTTCATCTAAACTATCTGTCCCTATTATCTGCCCGTAATTCCAGTCACTCATGATTGCTACTCCTTCATAGAAGAAGGTACTACCTAAGTTAAATAGTCCCATCACCGTTACTCGGCGGTTGTTCAAAATACTAGAAACCTTACCCCGACCTTTGCTAGCCAAGAGCTGGGGAACGTCTCCTAATTCCGATTTAGCCAAGCGATCGTACAAAATACCGCCAGGGACAGACAACAGGTTTAGCTGCTGATTGATTTCAGGAATTTTAAATACGGGCTTGGTAGGATTAAAAGCAATAACTTGCAGTCGCGAAGACTGTCGCTCTTGGCTTGGAACTTGGGCTGAAGATTCCAAAAGCTGAGGATCGACCCATCTGGCAGAACTGACGTATAAAGGTCGTGTTTCGGCGACTCCCTCAATAGCATCTGCTTGATAGAGATAGATACTGGGAAAAGAACTGTCTCTAATGTTTACCGAATAGGAAGAGAGTATATAAAGGTCGCCGTTGAGACTTTGGGGCAACAAGGTTACTCCATCAAATAGCATTGCTCTCAGACCTAATTGGGTAAAAATCAAAATAATTGAAAACGCCACGCCCAAAATTGCCACCAGCAGACGTATTTTTTGATGGGACAACTGTAGCCACGCCACGGGAGTTCGACGAAGATAGGAGTTTATTTTCCGCAATAGCCGATAGATTGGTTTCACTGGTTAGTGGTTAGTGGTTAGTGGTTAGTGGTTAGTGGTTGATTACCTTCGCCGATTTCGACTCGAACCTTCATATTGGTCAATCCTGCAACCTTTTTGCTGTCTTCAGGAGCGATGCGAATTTTGACCTCAACGATGCGAGAATTTTCATCCTGGGTTGGATCCTGCGAGCCTTCTGATAATTGTTTGGTACCCACCTGCAAGCCTAAATGCTCTACCGTTCCTTGAAGCTTCCCTCCAAACCCACCATACTCGCTACTAATTACCGCTGGTTGTCCGATACTTACCTTACTGATATCGGTTTCATATACTTCGGCGATCGCATACATTTCGTCGGTGCGACCAAGTTCGACAATTCCCTGCTGGGTGTTTACCTGTTCTCCTACACGGGTATTAATCCGCAAAATTTGACCAGAGATCGGAACTTTGACCTTAGTATCTTCTAGGTCTGCTTTAACCTGTTCTACGGCAATTATGGCTCGCTCTAGCTCAATTTCAGCCACCCTAACGTCCACGGATCTAATTTCCGATAATTCAGCCAAATTTTCTTTTTCTTGGGTTATTTCGGCTTCTAGGGTTTGTTTGGTATTGTTTAGCTGAGCCTTTCTTTCATTTAAGGTGGCTTTAGCCATATCCAACTGTTCTTTGGCTTCATCAAAAGCCTGCTGGGTAATTGCTCCCTCTGGCTGTAGGGTTTGATTGCGATCGTAGGTTAATTGTGCCTGTCTTAGCTGTGCCTCGGCAGAAGCGATCGCTGCCTGTCTTTCTACGGTTTCATTACGCAGCTGAGATTCTAAACGAGAAATATTAGCTCGTTGCGCTGCCAGCTCTGCCTGCTTAGTCTCTCCTGCGCGAGTTTGCTCTAATTTGGCTTGGGCGAGTTCTACTTGTTTCTCGGCTTCTTCTAGATCTCGTTGACGGTTTTCAAACCCCTGAAGTATGGCAATTACCTGACCTTCTGCCACGCGATCGCCTTCTTCAACCAAAATCTGGTTCACTCGACTATCTTCGGCATTGGCTACCGACAGTTTAATTACCTCACCTTTGGGAATTAGCGTACCTAACGCCACTACCTGTTTGGGTCGATTTACCTGAGTAGTAATTTCTTCGTTCTCTGTTTGAGCCTGAGAATCAACCTCACAAGCATTAGTCAAAATTAGCAGACTCAGAACAGTACTACATTTAGCAATCAAACCTAAATAATGCTTTAGACGACAACAAGATTTTAATAAACTCATGCTTTCCATAACTTATGGATTTGAAGATGGGGTAGACGTTCAAACCTCCACCACAAATTTTGTTCTGAACCCAAACACAAATCATGCTAACAATTCTAGCGATCTAATTGCACCAGCTGTGGCGATTGTTCGCGATATTTTTTTGATTCTTGAAAGATAAATTTTGTCAATCTGTCATAAAAGATCTTTATATTAAAAGCTTTAAAATATTCTGTTAACTTATAGGTATAGAGATGATAGTTAAGTTCAACGTATCAAATAGAAATGATAACTTCAGTTCAAAAACGCAAGCAAAATTTAACTCCCATACAGTTTCTCCAGCAATGGCTCGATCGCTGGGAGATCGAACAAGAAACAACAGCAAGACGTATAGTAAAATTAATTCCCGCTCAATGTCCCTTTGCTAGAGACATACAGGTATTTGGCAGAGTTATCTTGCGCATTCCCCCCTTATGCAAACTCAATCCTCTATACGAACAATTAGTAGCATTACGATTTCGCGCCCTTTGTTTTCTTGCCGATCGCTGTGGCGAAGATATTACGCCTTATTGTTCATAAACTGTGGGAAAAAAACTGTGGGAAAAAGCGATCGCCGAGCGACAGTCTTTAACTAAAAAGATTGAAGAACTTCTCAATTTACCGCTGAGAGCGCGTTAATATCGGCAGAAACAATATGTTCTAAATTGGCTAAAATTTTTTCGATGTCCCAATTCCACCAAGCTATTTCTAGCAATGTTTTAATTGTATCATCCGTAAATCTTTGTTTGATAATTTTAGCAGGATTACCACCGACAACGCTGTAAGGAGGTATATCATTAACTACAACAGATTTAGCAGCAATAATCGCTCCATCGCCGATGGTAACACCTGGCATAATGGTCGATTCATAACCAATCCAGACATCATTACCAACTACGGTGTCACCTTTAAAAGGCAATTCCTTATCTTCTGGCGTTACTTTCTCCCAACCATTACCAAAAATGTAAAAAGGATAGGTAGAAAATCCAGATACTTTATGATTTGCGCCATTCATAATGAACTTTATGCCCCTAGCCAAAGCGCAAAATTTACCGATAATTAATTTGTCTTGGCTAAACCAATAGTGATACAGAACATTGCGCTCGAAGTTTTCTGAATCCTCTGGGTCATCGTAATAGGTATAATCGCCAATGATAATTTTGGGATTGTTTACGGTGTTTTTAATAAAACAAATTTGCGGAAATTCTGGTAGCGGATGTTTTTCCGCTGGATTTGCACCGTACAAAGTTCTACTCCTGCGGTTAAGCTTTATCGAGTCAAGGGATATGGCTACATCAAAATTGTGGCAGGCTTTATATTTTGACAACGTTCTTGCGGAGCTTGCATCCGCAAGCTGCGTTGACTTCGTCAATCTGTTATTATTTTCCACCTTAAATTTAGAAAAATAATAGGCTAAGATCTTGCTTTATTTTTTAAGAATTGAATCGCAAAGTCAAAATAACTTGAAGATATGGCTGGAATCTATGAAAACGCCCAGTTACTGCTGCAAACTGCCCTAAATGACTCAAATGCTGTGTTTCGAGATGGACAATGGGAAGCAATCTCAGAGCTTTTGCAAAATAAATCGCGTTTGTTGATGATACAGCGTACGGGTTGGGGCAAAAGTTTAGTCTATTTTATAGCAACCAAATTACTTCGCGATCGCGGTGCGGGTATAACTCTTTTAATCTCACCCCTGTTAGCATTGATGCGAAATCAAATTGCAGCAGCACAGAGAATAGGAGTCAAAGCTGCCACCATCAATTCTAGCAATCAACAAGATTGGGAACAAATTCAAGCTCAACTGCTTGCCAACCAAATAGATATTCTGTTAATTTCTCCCGAAAGATTAGCCAATCAAGATTTTCGAGAAAATATACTATTACCTATTTCAGACAAGATTGGTTTGTTTGTAGTAGACGAGGCTCATTGTATCTCCGACTGGGGACACGATTTTCGTCCTGATTATCGGCGTATAGTTAGAATTTTACAAACACTACCTCCTAATATTCCTGTATTAGCAACTACCGCCACAGCTAATAATCGAGTTGTCAATGATATCAAACATCAGCTTGGTTCGACTCTTAAAATATCTAGAGGTGCTTTAACTAGGAATAGTCTACAATTGCAAAACGTATATTTTCCCAGTCAGGCGGAAAGAATGGCTTGGTTGGCAAAAATATTGCATCAGATTCTTGGTAGTGGAATTATCTATACTTTAACTGTTGCCGATGCCGAGAGACTAACAGGTTGGTTAGTCATCAAAGGAATAAACGCTCAAGCCTATCACGGTAAATTAGATACTGAAGTCAGAGAAAAATTAGAAGATCGACTTTTAAACAACGAAATAAAAGTTTTGGTTGCTACCACAGCTTTAGGCATGGGTTTTGATAAGCCAGATTTAACCTTTGTAATTCATTATCAACGTCCTGGCTCAGTAGTTCATTATTACCAACAAGTCGGACGAGCAGGTAGAGCAGTAGAAAAAGCCTATGGTATTTTGCTTAATGGCAAAGAAGACGATGAAATTATTAATTATTTTATTAACTCTGCCTTTCCCCCGCAAGCACATACGCAAAAAGTTTTGGCAGCACTCGATGAAGCCGAAAATGGATATTCTACAACTCAATTACAACAGCAATTAAATCTATCTTTAGGTCAAATAAATAAAGTTTTAAAACTACTTTCCTTAGAATCTCCCGCACCAGTAACTAAACAAGGTTCAAAATGGTATGCCACGCCAATCAATTATCAACCTAATACAGCCAAGATTAAGGAACTGAACGAAATACGCCGTCTAGAACAAGCTCAGATGCAGGAATATATGAAAAGCCAGAAATGTTTAATGGCTTTTTTAGCAGATGCTTTAGACGATCCTTATCCTCAACCCTGTGGTAAGTGTGCAGCTTGTTTGGGACAAGATTTATTATCCACTAACTATTCGACACCAACGGTCAATGATGCCATTCTATATCTTCGTCACAGCGATCGCATTATTAAACCTCGAAAACAATGGTCATCACAGGCATTACTAACTTACGGATTTTTAGGCAAAATCAAACCAGAATTGCAAGCACAAGCAGGTAGAGCTTTATCTTTATGGGGTGATGCTGGCTGGGGAGAATTAGTAAAACGCGGTAAATATCAAGATAATTATTTTCATGATGATTTAGTACAAGGGACAGCAGAAATGATTCAACGTTGGCAACCTCAGCCGATGCCAACATGGGTAACGTGTGTTTCTTCTCTAACTCGTCCTAATTTAGTACCTAATTTCGCTCAAAGACTCGCGGATAAGCTAGGTTTACCTTTTAACTCAGCAGTAATCAAAGTTAGACAAAACAAACCTCAAAAGGAAATGAATAATAGCTATCAGCAAGCTCATAATTTAGACGGCGTATTTGATATAGACACAAATCAAATTAATTCTGGAGCAGTACTTTTAGTAGATGATATAGTTGATTCTGGTTGGACATTTACCGCAATTGCTGCACTGTTGCGTCGTGCTGGTAGCGGACGGGTTTTTCCAGTAGCATTAGCACTAAACTCTTTATCTAGTTAGATAATATATCTGATATCTATACCTCTAATATCTATATCGCCTTGATTTCTCACTTGCGATCGCAATTATGACCAATCATATTCTCTCCCCTGATACTCAGGCAATGTTGCTTCTATGTGCTAGCTTTGGTTCATCGCGCACCGCAGAGCCAAAACCTCTAACTCTGAGAGAATATAACAATTTAGCGAGTTGGTTAAAAAATAACGATATAACTCCTAAAGATTTACTCGCTCCTACTATTCAAAAAAGATTACTTCAGCTCGATTTTGATCGATTGAAGTCTCACCGTATATTAGCCTTACTAGATAGAGGTGTGATGTTGAGTCTAGCAGTAGAAAAATGGACGAACCAAGGATTGTGGATCTTAGGAAGAGGGGATGTTGAATATCCCAAACGCTTAAAACAAAGATTAAAATATCAAGCCCCCGCAATTATTTATGGTGTGGGGGATAAAAAAATACTCTCTCAAGGGGGATTGGCAATTGTAGGTTCTCGCGATCTAAATAATGCAGGATTAGAGTATACTCAAAAACTTGCTCAAACTTGTGCCGAGCAAGGAATACAAGTAATTTCAGGCGGAGCAAGAGGAGTAGATAGGGTTTCAATGCTAGGTACATTAGAAGCTGCTGGAACAGTAGTTGGCGTGATGGCTGATAGTTTAGCTAAAGCAGCAGTAGCTAAAAAATATCGTAGAGGAATTCAAGAAGGTAGATTGACTCTGATATCAACCTACGATCCTAACGCTGGTTTTAATGTAGGCAACGCCATGGGACGGAATAAATACGTATATGCTTTAGCTGACTATGCT
>JADEXJ010000096.1 GCA_015207195.1 Pleurocapsales cyanobacterium LEGE 10410 | reverse complement strand
GTACTTCAGAAGAAGGAAACTGGGTCGTCGGCTTTACCTTTCGCGATCGCCTTACCGATAGCGTTGTCACCTATGCCCCCGCCCTAGCAGAACTAACTCCTGCGATTATAAAAAGATTGGAATCGAGTAACTGCATCTTGGTAGACGGTACTTGCTGGCAAGATGACGAATTGGTAAAGCTAGGAATGTCCAACCGCACCGCTTTATCAATGGGACACTTACCGCTTTCGGGTGAAAATGGTAGCCTCAAACGTCTGTCTCAACTCTCCTCAAAACGCAAAATTTTTACTCACATTAACAATACTAATCCGATTCTCATCGAGCGATCGCCAGAGCGACAGCTAGTCGAAGCAGCAGGGATGGAAGTTGGTTATGACGGATTAACGATTGAACTTTAGTCGTACAAGGTTGAGTTTTAGCAAGTTTAGTTATTGGCTCGCAAGTAGCGAGTAGCGAGTAGCGAGTATTAATTATGCTTTTAGAGCGAAAATTTAGTAAACAAGTAAGAAATTAAAGCAACGTTGTATTTACCTCAAGCAAGATGCCAAACGTAGAAGAACAAAAACCGCCTTGGACGGCAGAAGAACTTTCAGCCCAACTGTATGCTCAAAAATCTCGCTATCACGATCTGCATCCTTTTCATCAGAGGATGAACGAAGGTTTGTTATCTCCCCCAGAAATCAGACTTTGGGCAGCAAATCGCTTTTATTATCAAAAAAGTATTCCCCTCAAGGATGCTGCGATTTTGTCAAACTGCCCACATAGGGGAATTAGAAGGGAATGGATTGATCGCATTATTGACCATGATGGACGCGAGGGAACAGAAGGTGGCATCGAAGCTTGGTTGAGATTAGGGGAGGCTGTAGGAGTGGCTCGTGCAGAATTGTTAGACGAGCGATATGTTTTACCTGGAGTGCGCTATGCGGTAGATGCCTATGTTAATTTTTGTCGTACTGAGCCTTGGATTATAGCGATCGCTTCTTCTTTAACGGAATTGTTTGGTCCTGGTGCAATTAAAACCAGACTGGCAGCTTTAGAGACCAACTACTCTTGGATCGATCCTGCTGGCTTTGAGTACTTTCGAGTACGACTAAAACAAGCACCCCGCGATGCTCGTTATGCTCTCAATTTGGTTTTGGAACGTTGTCGGACCCGCAGCAGGCAGGAACAGGCGGTTCGGGCATTAATCTTTAAATGCGATTTGTTATGGAGTCAGTTGGATGCCATTGAGAGGGGGGAGAGTCGTCCTGTTGAGTAATGTAGAGACGTTCCATGGAACGTTCGTATAAGTAGCGAGTAGGGAGTAGTAAGTAGTGAGTAAAACAAAACAAATTGATGTAATTAATTTAGATTATCTCGGTTTGGCTGTTGGCGTGCGTTTGCATTATTGTCAGGTGAGACAACAACACTGGCTGTTGTTTCCCGAAGGCGCGATCTCCCTTAATGCTAATGCGATCGCTATATTAACTCTTTGCAACGGCAATCGTTCTTTTAATGAGCTGGTTACAGCCTTAAAAAGACAATTTAGAGATGTTAAAGAAAGCGATATTGAAAAGTTACTTTCTCAAATGATACAGCGAGGATTATTAGTAAAACGACTAACAACTAATGACTAATGAGTCCAAAATCACCCCTAACCTTAATCGCCGAATTGACCTATCGCTGTCCCCTACGATGTCCCTACTGTTCTAATCCTACTGACTATGGTAGTGATAAATATCGTCAAGAATTAACTACCGAATACTGGCTCGATACTATTCGTCAGGCTGCAAATCTGGGAGTTCTACAGCTTGGCTTTACAGGAGGCGAACCTCTAATACGGCAAGATCTGGAGGAAATGGTAGAAACCGCAGCAGCAACAGGAATTTATACCAGCTTAATTACCGCAGGAACGCTGCTTACTCTAGAGCGAGCAGCTAAATTACGAGATTGCGGACTCGATCATATCCAGATTAGCATCCAAGACAGCCAAGGCGATCGCTCGGATTACATTGCTGGCATTACTTCTTTCGAGCAGAAAATAGCTGCTGCTAAATTAGTCAAACAGTTAGGATTTCCCCTAACTATCAATGTGGTGTTGCATCGTCAGAATCTAGATCGCATCGCCGAAATTATCGAACTGTGCCGAACTTTAAAAGCAGATCGGGTTGAGTTGGCGAATACTCAATACTATGGTTGGGCTTTACATAATCAAGATTCACTATTGCCTACCCTAGAACAGTTAGAGCGAGCCAAACAAGCAGTAGCGATCGCCCAGCAAGAAAAATATTTCCCGATGAATGTGGTGTACGTGCTGCCAGATTACTACGAGCAGTATCCCAAACCCTGTATGGGTGGCTGGGGAAACAAGACGATGGTAATTGTGCCTAATGGAGATGTTTTACCCTGTCAGGTAGCAGCTTCGATCCCCGAACTAAACTTTGATAACGTTAGCGATCGCCCTTTGGATTGGATTTGGTATAAATCGGAAGTCTTTAATCGCTTTCGGGGTACAGATTGGATGGAAGAACCCTGTCGTAGCTGCCCCCGTCAAGAAATTGATTTTGGAGGCTGTCGCTGTCAGGCATTTTTGCTTACTGGCAAAGCCACCGCTACCGATCCCGTCTGTCATCTATCGCCAGAACATCATTTAATAACAAATACTTTAGAATCAGAACGCCGAAAAAATCCTTTATTTCAATATCGGTTGTTCGACACAACAAATAATACAGTTTGACATACTTGCTACTTTAAAAAAACTACGTCCAAACATAGCACTGTATTTGACGACACCATCTGACATATTGATGTCATTTTTGACCGTCATAATTTAGGTAATACTACAGAAGATTTAATTAGATGAACAACACGTATTTTAATTAAAACACTCTAATACTTCTTAATTCCTACTAAGTAATTTCCAACTTTCTTACCTCTAACTTTACACACATGACTCGAAATTTTTTTAGAAAAATCATTGCCCATTCTGCTTATTTCGCTGGTGGCGCGCTCTTCGCTATTCCTGTAATGCAGTTGCTACCTACCAAAGCCCAAATCGAACAACCCGTAGCTCAGTTACCAACCGTTTCTGCCGATAGCACGAGTACTAATTTTATTACTGCTGCCGTAGAACAAGCCAGCCCCTCCGTCGTGAGAATTACCTCGGCTGGTAATTCTCGTGCTGCTGACCGACAACCAGCTAGGGGGATGGGTTCGGGCTTTATCATTAGCTCCGATGGTGTGGTATTGACTAATGCCCATGTAGTTCGCGGTGCGCAGCGAGTGACGGTGACTTTAGGCGACGGTCGTAGTCTAATAGGAGAGATTTTGGGTCAAGACCCCCTCACAGATGTGGCGGTGGTCAAATTACCAGCTAATAATTTACCAGCTTTACCTTTGGGCAATTCCCAAACAATACAGCCTGGAGAATGGGCGATCGCCATCGGCAATCCTTTAGGTCTTAATAATACAGTAACGGCAGGTATTATTAGCGGTACGGGTCGTCCTGGGGGAGTAATTGGTTCACCGAATTCGCGGGTTAACTTTATTCAAACCGATGCTGCGATTAATCCTGGTAACTCTGGCGGTCCTTTACTCAATCAACAAGGAGAAGTAATCGGCATCAACACGGCAATTATCGGTCGCGCCAGAGGATTGGGTTTTGCCATTCCCATCGACCAAGCAAGGAATATTGCCGAGGAGTTAATCGCTACGGGGGAAGTTCAGCATCCATACTTAGGGGTGCAAATGGTAACTCTAGATTCCCTCACCAGAGAAAGGTTAAATCGCGATAATTTAAATATTCAAGCTGATGAAGGCGTAGTTATTGTAGAAGTTGCTAACGCCTCACCTGCTGCAAGGGCTGGCTTGAGATCGGGGGATATCATCGAACAGATTGGCGATCGCCGAGTACTTACAACAGCAGAAGTTCAACAAGCAGTAGCAGCAAGCTCAATAGGCGAGGATCTAGCAGTACAGATCGCTCGTAATGGTCGCCGTTTGACGATCGCAGTACAGCCTGGTCAGTTTCCTAGCTAAGATCTATAGTTTCTCGATGGTCAGTTAACTATACGTTAATACGTAATGCTATATTATCCCGCTGCCCTTTCCACAAAATAATTCCAGAAAGGATTAGCAAAAATCAGAATCAAAGTAATTACGAAACAGTAAATCGCTGTCGATTCTACCAACGCCATGCCGACAAAAAGAGTGCGGGTGATGTCTTGGGCTTCATCTGGTTGTTGGGCGATCGCGTTTAATGCTTGAGCTAAGGCTTTTCCTTCTCCTAGTGCTGGGGCAATTGAACCAACGGCTATTGTCAAGCCTGCGGTTACGATTGATGCCATTGCGATTAGTGCGAGATTATCCATTGATTAGTTGGTAGTTCGGAGTTAGTAGTTTGGAGTTATTGATTAGAAGTAGCTGCTGCAATAAATACCATGGCTAAGATGGCAAAGATGTAAGCTTGAATTAGTCCCGTCAATAGTCCCATTGCCTGCATCACGATTGGGAAAAACAAAGGTGCGATCGATAGTAAAATTGCCACAATCATTGTTCCACTCATCACGTTGCCGAATAAGCGTACCGATAACGAAATCGTATTGGAAAACCTACCGATAATATTGAAAGGTAGCATAAACGGGGTAGGTTGCAGATAGTATTTTTTGAAGTAGTTTAAAAATCCTTGTTTTCTAATACCATAGATCGGAATAGCAAAAAAGACGCAGATTGCTAAGGCAGCAGTAGTAGAGAGAGAACCTGTAGGCGGTTGATAGCCAGGAATAATGCTGAGAAGATTGGAGACAGCGATAAAAATAAAGAGAGTTCCAATAAAAGGAATGTATGGTTCTGGTTGCTGCTGGCTAACTTCTTCGATCTGATTGCCAATGCCCTGGATCACTACTTCTAACAAATTTTGTCCTGGAGAAATCTTGGTAGATGCCGATAATTTACGAGTAATTAGCCAAGAAACTAAAACAAGTAAAGCCATTACTAACCAGGTAAAAACTAAGGTGGCATTAATCGTAATTATTCCTCGTTGCCAGAATATTATTTGGTCTGGAGTCAAATTCATAAATTACCCACCAATTACTAACTGCTAATTCTTGATCGCGGTTGAATCAACAAGATCATTATAGTTCTGACTATCAAAAATCCTAGACAACACATTAATAGAGGAATTACTCCATACAATCTGTTGTTGCTTAAAATTAGAGACAAAACAAACAAGGTAACTCCCAGTCTGAATATCAAGCTGAAAAATATTAATCGATAAGGATGCTGAGCTGTAGCAAGTTGTTGCACCGTAAGCCACAAACCACCAAAATAGAACAACCCTAAACTAGAACCAATGATAAAAGCAATTATTGAGATCAATGTTTTATTCCACAACTAAAATCTGAGACTATACTATGAACCAAATTTGAAGAAATTGTGAGATGACGAACTATTTTTTCGTAACAAACAATACAAAAAATATCAATAGCAGAATTAGTTCAGTTCCTATTAGTCCGTATATAGTTTGATGTTGTTCGCTGGTGAAGGCAAAGTAATCAATAAAAACAGTATAAATAATTAATTGTGAAGCGATCGCGCCCAAAAAACCAAAGATTCCCCAGACGGTTTTTTGCCAAAGTCCCATGGCAGTTAACGTATCTAGTATTCCGTAAACAATATCTCCTACTTTCCAGGTTAAAGGCATCTCCTGCCAAGGCATCTCACCAAATCCTAGCAGATTAGAGAGGTGGACTAATGCACCATAAGCAATCATCATGGCTAAAATTTTTAGATAGATCCCCATCCAAGAATTTTCGGCAGCTTGTCTAAAGTTTTCTAGCACCATCTACTTAATACGGAACGTTGTCTATTTAATTCCGCCTAGCTACTTAAATTGATTATGAATCTCAAGTATAGAAGTTACCTTCTAGAAGGATTTTGGTAAAGGTAACTGTAATGGGATACTGACAAAGAAACGATACGGCAACGGAGCTGAGACTAATGATTGTATGGAACGAACTTGTCTTCATTATTACTTTAAAAAACTCTTGTATTATAAAAGTAATGTGAAGTACGTTAGTAAAGTGTGATCTGGCTCACTTTAAACTAGATTTATTTTGGTGAATAGACATGAAAAAACTATTAATTAGTGCTGTATCAGCTTTAACTTTGACTGGCGTTGCTTTGTTTGAATATGCTCCTCAAGCTAAAGCTACCCTTCAGATGAACTTTACCGCACCCTTTATTTCTAATGCTGGGGTAACCAACACTCGTGGTAGCGAGCATTATTTTACCGTATATATTACTAGTTTACCCTTAGAAGGATTCAGGGTTAATATTCCTGACGATATGCGGATTCTAGATGGTGTAACCGTTGAAGACAGTGAGGGAAATGTAATTCCTGCGGAGGCGACTATTGGAGAAGGTACGGTTGAATTGGCTTTTGAGCAACCTGTCCAACCTGAAGCTTATCTAACCGTCAACCTAGATGGAGTTGAGATGGATCGACAGGGTGGTTTTGCGATGTATCGAGTCTTCGGGATGTGGGATGGTTTAGACGGCACTATTCCCATTGGTACTGCAAGGGTTAGACTTCGAGATAAAACTTAAGATCTGTTATAGATTAAAAGCGATCGCCTCTCAATACCGTTCGGTTAAGCCCCCCAGCCCCCAAATTTGGGGGAGTAAGATTCATTAAAGTCCCCCAGAATTGGGGGATTTAGGGGGCGAACGAAATAACTTGAAAGACTAACCGAACAGTATTGGATCGCCTCTTGCGATCCAGCAGCGTTTATCCAACGATATTTCTATCTTAGCGATCGTCTTTCTAATAACAATGGTCGGTTTTGCCGACCTTTTTTGCTAATTACAGTAGTTTTATCGGAAGTCAAAAACAGCTTGGAGAAGTTACAAATGGTAGTCCAACCCAATTATTTGAGACAGTTTAGCTAGAGTAAACGTTTTAAGATTGTCGGACTGGTTTTGATACGGCGGTCTAGGATACTTGTTTAGAAGATATACTACTTTATAGATTTATAGATATGTTTGAAAGTTTATTTAATGAATATTATTGCCAATCTGCTCTTTCCCAAATCAAAAAAAAATTCTGACTCCGATACAGCCAATGGGCTTCCCGCACTAAATCGTAATCCTCGTGGTATTCACATCAAATCTGCCCCAGAAATTGAAAAAATGCGTCGTTCGGCAAAGATTGTTGCCACGGTATTAAAAGAAATTCAGTCAATAACCAAACCAGGGATGACAACTGCTGACTTAGATGAATATGCCGAGAAGCGTATTCGCGAAATGGGGGCGACTCCCAGCTTTAAAGGTTACTATGGTTTCCCCGCTTCAATTTGTGCCAGCGTTAATAACGAAGTAGTACATGGTATTCCTAGTCCTAAAAAGACGCTGCGTCGTGGAGATATTCTAAAAGTAGACACGGGGGCATTTTGCGACGGGTTTCATGGTGACTCCTGTATTACCATTGCTGTTGGCAATAAGGTATCTAAAGGTGCTGCAAAATTGATTGAAGTAGCGGAAACAGCTCTATACAAAGGTATCGAACAAGTCAAAGCAGGTAACAACCTCATGGATATTGCTGGGGCGGTAGAAGACTATGTCAAGGAGAATGGTTTTAGTGTGGTAGAACAATATACTGGACATGGTGTCGGCAAAAACCTTCACGAAGCACCATCGGTATTCAACACCCGCACCAAATGGATGCCCAACGTCAAGCTTAAGCCAGGAATGACTTTGGCAATTGAACCGATAATCAACGCAGGTTCTAAGCATACTAGAGTCTTGCGCGATCGCTGGACGGTAGTTACCGTAGATAATAATCTATCTGCCCAGTTTGAGCATACCGTTTTAGTAACCAAAGATGGCTATGAAATTCTGAGCGATCGCGATCTTGTTTAGCTAGAGTGAGCAAAGGTAAAATCAGTGTATTGTTTAACTAAAAATATTTGTTTACCAAGTTTTGTACCGCGACGTATTATATGCCTGTCTCTCAACCAAGCATTTACCAAGCTACACCCGAAATGGACGGTATTGTTGCCGAACATTTTTATCAACTCTGGCTAGACAACAACGTCTCAGCAAACACAATTAGTCAAGATTGGCTGAATGTAACTCTTGAATTTATCCAGCAAGCGCGTCAGGAGCTACAATTTCAGGCTTTTATAGCTCAAATTGAAGGTGAGATAATAGGTTCGGTTAGCTGTCAACTATTTGCTGGTTTGTATCCAAATATTAGATGCGATCGCAACTATGGTTATATTTGGAATGTTTATGTGGAGAAAGCCTATCGCCGTCGAGGAATCGCGACAGAGTTAACTAAAGTAGCGATCGCTCGTTTAAAAACTTTAAACTGTACTAAAGCTCTACTTCACGCTTCACCTTCGGGTAAGCCAGTCTATGAAAATCTTGGTTTTGCTACTAGTAATGAAATGATGCTGGATTTAGTTTAAATAAATTGTTTATACCAAACAGCAATTGCTCAAGCTTCATCTCTTTTTTTAATGGCATATTCCTTAAATCTTTCTAAGTCTGCCATCACGGTAGACTCCACCACATCGCCAATCAAACTGTCCATCAGCCTGCCGATGATCCCTGGTACTGAATAGGCAAAAGTCATTTTGACAATACTGCTATCGTGGCGATCGTAAAAACGAATCGCTCCTTTATTAGGTAAACCGTCTACAGATTGCCATTCAATTATTTGTTGTGGAACTACCTGAACAATACGAGATAACCAGGTAAAATTAAATCCACCGCTAGCCAGCTTCCAACGGGATAGTTCGGGGTTTTCTTCCAAAATTTTAACCGACTCAATCCATTTCATCCAAATAGTCATCTGTTCGAGATCTGACCAGAGACTCCATACCAATTCAATCGGTACGGGTACTTCTATTTGTACTGTGTGTTCTAGCCAGTCTGTCATTTTTTTGGAAGTCGTGTTTTACTGAATTATCCCATAGAAGTGTTGTCGTGGATTGTTATAAGAATCCTCGTTCAAAGGGACAGCGAGACGCAAAGGACGCGAAGACCCTAAAGGTTACAGTGACCCCCATTCGTCCCGTTAGGGCGGGATAATAAGGACAAGCGCGAAGCTAATCCTTGACCGTTCCCTAAAGGGGCTTGGTATTTAATAACTGTATTCGAGAAGAATTATACCGATACTGCTTTTAGCTGTTCTGCCTTGGCTAAAATAGCTGTGGCTGCTTGTTTACCAGATAGGGTTGCCCCTTCCATACTGTCTATATAATCTTGTTGAGTATAGCTACCTGCTAAAAAGAAGTTATCCACAGGAGTTTGTTGAGGTGGGCGATAGGGATCCATTCCTGGTGCTTCACGATATAGAGATTCTGCTAATTTAACTACGCTATACCAGGTCATGTTTAACTCTCTTGCAGAGGGAAAAAGCTGACGTACCTGTTCTAAAACATGGTGAGCAATAGTTTCGTTCTTTTCCCTAATAAAAGGATCCCCAGGAGTTAACACTAGCTGGAGTAATGAACCTTCACCTGGTTTATAGTAGTCTCCAGGGCTAGCCAAGGCAAGATCGGCAAAACAAGAAAAATCGGCATCGGGAGTATAAAGCAAATTATCAATTCCCACTGCCTGTTCTAACTGCTGGCGGTTTTCTGCATCGTTTAATTCTGTTACCCAGCCATCAAAACGCAACTGTACCGTAGCTACGGGGACGGCATTCAGCTTGTAGATATTATCGAACTCTGACCACTTGCGCCACTGAGAAGGAATAATTTTTTTGATCCCTGGCACATCACAAGCACAGACATAAGCATCTGCTCTAATAGTTTCTTCAGTTTCCCCATTAGCCACGACAATACCCGTAACCCTGGTAGTATCTCCCGAATCCTCGAATAATACCTGTCTCACTCTACGGCGGGTATGAATTTTAGTGCCTCGCGCTGCTAAATATTCAACAATTGGCTTGTGTAAATATTCGCTGGGAGAACCTTCTAACATTCGTAACACCGAAGCTTCGGTCTTAGTAGCAAAGAACTGAAAAATGGTTAACATACAGCGGGCGGAGATGTTTTCTGTATCGATAAAGCCCAAAGCATAAGCAATGGGATCCCACATCTTTCTCAAGCTACCATTGTTGCCACCATGACTGCGAAACCAATCGGCAAAGCTAATCGAATCTAAATCGCGAATAGTCTTCATTGCTCCTTGGGGATCGACTAACGCCCGTACAATAGGACTCGTACCCAAAGCCAAAGAATTTGCAGCCTTGTCAACTGCCGAAAGTTGAGAAGTGGTAAAAAAGGCTTTTAAACCATTAAACGGCGCACCTGTAAGGAAGCGAAAATCTAGCTCGCCAACTCTACCGCCTTTATTAATAAAAGTGTGAGTGTGTTGTTTGAGACGAAGGTTATCGATCGCCCCTACCTTTTTCATCAACTCGAACAAATTATAGTAGCAGCCAAAGAAGACGTGTAGACCCATTTCTAAGTGATTACCATCTTTATCAAGCCAACTACCGACTTTCCCCCCCACAAAAGGGCGAGATTCAAATATTTCTACTTCAGCACCTGCATCAACTAAATCGATAGCTGTTGCCATGCCCGCTAATCCTGCACCAACGATTGCTACGCGCATTAAAATTTCAATTCCCGAAAAGCAGTAACTTTACACATTGTAATATAAATCACTGATCTTCTCACTTTTCTTGACCAAATGTTTTGAGGCGATCAAAAAATGAAGAGACATCGGGCAGAGGAGTAAACTGATGGATTGTCTTACTCTCTGAGGACAGTTTCGACCATTGAGGCTGGTGAGATAGCCCCAAATTAGCAGCGGTCGAGGACACTCGCTCTGGTTCTTTTGCCAAGGCATTTGATGGAAAAACTTTTTTTGGCTTTGAAACATCACTTTGGCTGATGCTAACCGCTGGCTTTGCTTCAATTCTTTCTGTTGCTGCAACAGGCTCGGTTAACTTATGGCGATTGGGCTGGAAAGAATTGGCAGACGTTGTGGGCGACGCGCTAACGCTCAAGTCGGATAAATCACTCAAATGCTTAGGTAATTTACGACAAATTAGCCGTTCAAATTCATAGCTAAAGTGTGGGTTGGGCGATCCTATACGTAGCCAGACGTTGAGAATATGTTCAATAGAAATAGCTTTGTAGCGTCCTAAATATAACGCCTCAATAGTCGCTAATCTAATCCAGCTAGCATGATATAGATCCAGCCAATATTGCAGTAGTCTGTCCGCATTCTCACTTCCCAAATCAAAAGCATAGCTATTAATCAAAGAGCGAGCCTGAGCCAAGGATAAATCTTGAGTTAGTTCAGTCATTGACTTTAATTGTTTTATGTTTGTTTTATGTCGCTTTTAAAAACGTGTATTTTGTTGAGAAAAACATTAACTGTTTTATCTTAACGATTATATTCAAATGAACTTAATATCTTGCATACCAACTATACTAGACATCAATTTATCATTTAGAATTTTATATTTCAGTCTGATCCGTCAAGCTGGTAAAAAATTTGCCTGTTGTCAGAAAACCTTTACCAAAAGGTAATCAGAGATTACCGCAGTTAACACTCAACTTAAGCGATTTATTTCAGCCTTAGTCTACCCAAAAACTATAATTAAATTAGTATGGTTAAAAATTGTTTTTGTGGCTGGTTGTTTTTAGATTTTAATTATTAATTTATCTCGGTGAAGGTTTTCCTCAATAAAAAATTAAGTACGTCTGTCATCTTAAACGTTTCCTCTCGTCTAAACAGCCAAGCTCGTCACATTTTTGCATTAATTTATGCTTTTAATTGCCTCTAATAAACCTCTGGCTTTATTCAAAGTTTCTTGATACTCGGATTCGGGAACAGAATCAGCCACCAATCCCGCTCCCGCTTGAACCGAAACCAGACATTGATTTTCGTTATAGGGACGAACGATCATGGTACGAATAGTAATTGCGCTATTTAGCTGTCCCTCAAAGTCATAGTAGCCATAGACCCCAGAATAAGGACCGCGCCTTTCTGGCTCTAGTTCGTGAATAATTTCCATCGCCCTAATTTTTGGTGCGCCACTGACCGTCCCCGCAGGAAAACAGGCTTTTAACAGGTCCCAGGCGGTTTTATCTGGTTCTAGTTCACCAATAACATTACTGACAATGTGCATTACATGAGAATAGCGTTCGATTACCATTAATTCATCTACGGTAACGCTTCCCTTGACACAGACACGACCGAGATCGTTACGCCCCAAGTCCACTAACATAATATGTTCGGCGACTTCTTTAGGATCTGCCAGCAATTCTTGGGCATAAGCTTCATCTCTAGCAACAGTTTTGCCACGGGGACGTGTTCCTGCAATAGGTCTGAGGGTAGCTTCAAGCTTGCCATCGCTTTTGAGATCCGCTTTGACCATTACCTCTGGAGACGAGCCAATTAGCTGCCAGTCGCCAAACTGATAATAGCTCATGTAGGGAGAGGGATTAATCAAACGTAAGGAACGGTATAGGTTAAAGGGATGACCTTTATAGACGGTCGAAAGCTTTTGGGATAGGACTACCTGAAAAATATCTCCCGCACGAATGTAGTCTTTGGCTTTGACCACATTGTCGCAAAATAGTTGCTTGTCAGTATTACTACAGTAGACTAATCCAGAATTGTCGGCAGAACTGTCTGTGTCAAAACTTTTCCATTCCAAAGATTTTGCTTCTATGGGTAGAGGTAGCTGAAGCTTAAGCACTAATTTGGTGACGCGATCGCAAGCAGCTTGATAAGCTTGTGCTAAATCCGAATCACTTTGGCGCAAGTCGGCATAAGAAATTGCCCAAATCTTACGTTTAATCTGATCGAAGATCATGAGATTATCTACCTGCATCCAGACTCCATCGGGTAAATCTCCTGGCTGTGGCGGATTGACAGGTACACGCGGTTCGATCCAGCGGATTAGTTCATAGCCCCAAACTCCAAATAAACCACCGATCCCTGGGGGAAGCTGCGCCAGCTTGACGGGTTTGATGGGAGCCAAACAGCGATCGCAAATTTCTAAAGGATTGCCCGTATATTTAGTTACCGAACCATCCCGATGAGTTTGAAGGGTGGTTTCTCCCCTAGCTTCTAATACCCACATGGGATCGCAGCCCAAAAAGCTATAGCGACCTAGTTTTTCTTCTCCTTCTACAGACTCTAAGAGAAAACTATAGGGTTGACCCGCGCAAACTTTATACCAAGCAGATACAGGAGTTTCTAGGTCAGCAACCAATTCTTGATATACGGGGACGAAATTACCTTGTCGAGCTAGTTTGGCAAACTGGTCAAAGTCGGGGAAGATCATTTTTGTTAGTTAGGAGTTAGGAGTTGGGAGTTCGTAGAGACGTTCCATGGAACGTCTGTACTGGAGTTCGGAGTTGGCTGTTTTTGAGCTATAAGTTCAAAATATTAAATATTGAATTAGCCTCCCATAAGAAAAGAAGGATGCGTCAGAAATAAGATTCGTGCTTCATCCTTCTTAATTTTATTAGTTTATTTTTATACTTCGTAAGGAGCTTTCCCAGAGAATTTAATCGTAGCTGGTTGAGGATTTTGACCGATTCTACGATCTTTTTTGCCGTTGTATTCGCGACCTTCATTTACTTTTTCGGGGAATACACCATCTGCGGGATGCAAATACTGAATTTCACCACTTGGGAAGATGCGATAGATTTTGTAGTCTTGAATTCTCGGCTTAAAACTAGTCCGTAGCTGCGCGCCCAATGCTAAACACTGTTCTTTACGAGCTAAATAAAGTAGGTTTTCACCCTCATTCATAATCGCTGCGCCACCAGTAGGCATTTCAAAAACCTGTTCTTTGCTACTTGTCCAGGTAATAGCGTATTTTTCTTCAACTTCTGCCTTAGTTAATAGCCCACCCGTACTTCCGCCAAACTTGGGCGTTTTTCCAGAAAGCTTCATTTCTTCTGCCATGCTAATAAAAATCCTCAATTAAAGGTATTTACGGCATCCTATCATTCAGTTCACCGCAATGTTAGAAGTGTGTCAAAAACTGTTACAGTTTTTAGCTACGATCGCTTCTTGTTACTTTTTTTTCGACTGGACTTGTATTTTGCTGCTGGTGATTTTGGTTGCCCAGATTTTTTTTTGGTCGCCTTGATCGGCACGGTGAAATGAAATATACTACCTCTGTCTTTACCTGCTGATTCCGCCCAGATTTTGCCACCCCAATTTTTGACTACCTGCCGGCAAATAGCCAAACCCAAACCAGTACCCCCCGCACTGCGTCTCAACGCTCCTTCTTCTTGATAAAAGCGGTCGAAGACAGTTTCTAAGCTACCAGTTTCAATTCCTCTTCCCGTATCGGAAACCGTTACTTCTAGGGTTTTGCCCCCGTTGGTTTTTACGGCGATCGCAATTTCTCCATCCGCTTGGGTAAACTTACAGGCATTGTCTAAAAGTTTTGCCAAGACTTCTACTAACCATTCCCCATCGATTTGCACCAGGGGCAGGTTTTCTGGAGTAGTTAAGTTTTTTATTTGGGGCAGGGGATGTTCTTTGTTACGAGCTTTAACGTTGCTAATAGCCAGATCGATACACTCGCCGATGGAGAGGGTTTCTAAGTTCCACTCCATCCCCCCACCTTCTAAACGAGACAGAGTGAGAAAATCCTGTACTAAATTCCGCATCCTCTCTGCGTCACTGAGGGCAGTTTCTAACATAATTTGGCTCAGTTTTGATGCCATATCGGGTTCGCTTGCCAAGCTCTCCAAACACACCTGAATTGTCGAAAGGGGAGTACGGAGTTCGTGACCGACGATCGCCACTAGATTGGAGCGCGTGCGGTCTAGGGCTTCTAGCTGTTCGTTGAGGTCTTCTAAATCGGCATATGCCTCGGCTTGGATTAAAGCTACCCCCACCTGAGTGGCGATCGCATCTACTAAAGCAATATCATCTGGCTTCCAGGCGATCGGTTCTTGCTCACAGTGATGCAGTTCCATTACGCCTAAAAGTCTACCGTGATAAAAAATTGGCACTAATAGCCAGGAGTAAATCGAATAATTATGAATTAAATTCTGAAAAAATTTTCCCGTCTTCTGGGATCGAGCTAGTCGATTAATACGTTCGTCTTCTAAAGTATTGTCTACGCTGATAGTCTCAGTCGATGCCACCGCCTCTTCAAACAAAGGATTGTTAGCCAACTGCCATTTGAGTCCCTTGACGGATTTAATCCCAGTATCAATGTACTCGCTATCAATGGTTGCTACGGGATCGTCTTTGTGGCAGCGATAGATAATACAGCGACAGACTCCGATGCCTTCGCCAAGCTGTTGTACGGCTACTTGCAAAATTTGTTTGGTGTCGAGCGATCGCCTGACCGCATCAGTAACAGAATTTAATAATTGTTCTTTTTGTTGTTTGGCTGCCAGTGATTTATTGGCTTTTAATAATTTGTATTGACCAGCCTGAAGGTAGGTAACTAGTCTTTGGACAAAAGGATCGGGATTAGTCAGAGGAGATGCTGTCTGGGTTGGGCTGGTGGTCGATTGAGGAGATAAATATAGCTGATAGGCTCGGTCAATTTTGGCTCTCAACTCTGGACGATAGGCGACAATGCGCTCTAACATAATTTCGGCAGCCTGAGAAGTTACGGCGCGATCGAAAGTCCAAATTCCCTCAAAGCGACGATTAGTATCCATAACCACGCCATGTTTGCTGTCTGGAGCAGCAATGTTTCTTTCCCGACAAATTAAACAGCTAGTATAACGCTGACCGATAATCACCAGGTGCCATTCTTGAGCCAGGGCATCAGAAGATTCAAAGGCAATAGTTTCATAATCTAGTGAACGGTTGCTAAAATCTGTTTCAGGGGCTGCCAAAACATATACCTGTTCGGTTTTGTCAGCAATACGTTTATAGCGAGTAGCTTCTTGGCGATAAAAACGCTCCCGTTGAAAACTAGCAATTACCAAAGGCGCGTCAGTATCATTTAATACTAAGTCTTCCATGGCATGAGATAATGCCGTCAGAGAAGACTTGAAGTACATTTGTGGCCGCCAGTCTGGACATTTTTCTAGTAATTGTTGCACCACAGAGTTAGAAATGCTCATCTATAATTTTTGATTAAGAAACATCCCCGTAGGGGTTAAACTAGCCTTACTCTTCCAAAAAACATTTAATGCTCAAATGAGCTTTCAATTCATTAAGGCAATTGTCTTACAGGTACACTGTGGGAACATATTCATCTAGTTCTTTGAAGCCAATATAGTTTTATATATAAGTTTCTCATATTAGTAAGGTTTACCCAACTGTTATTTTTGGGCTAGGAAAACTGTAGTTAAAGAATCTAATTGTTATATTTTCCTACTTACCGCACCATCAGCGACTCAAGACCTGGTTAATTCAAGAGCTGCCATATATTCATATCCTACAAAAAACTCGCAACCCTGCTGCAAACAATAATTATAAATTGCAACAATTTAGGTAAAAGCTAGAATACAGTGTGAATAATTGTTTACTGATACATGTCTTAACAGTTAATTTCAATATGCTCAAATATTTTCGACCTAGCTTGACAGGTATTACTACAACTATATTTTTAGCGATCGCAGCTCCCCTCAAAGCTTTAGAAGTAGAAGTTTTTCCCCCAACGCCCCAGTTAGGAGACACAATTTCCGTGGTAGTTACTACCGACGACCCTGACACTACTCCTAGCATCACCGTAGAGGAGCAAAACTATCCCCTATTTGAGAGTAACGGTAAATACCGTGCCTTTATTCCCACATCTCCTTTAGACCCCCCAGGTAAAATGACGGTGCGCGTTCGGGGAGACAATAAAACTAGCAACATTGGCGTTTGGTTAAAAAATCGAGCCTTTCCTGTACAACGTATCTGGCTCAGTGGTAAAGCTTCTCGTCCAGCAACCCAACTCGAATTAGACCGAGTATCCGCGTTTAAAAAACTGGTTACACCGCAAAAATTCTGGCAGGGCTTTTTTATTCGACCCAACGCTGCTAAAGTTTCTACGGGGTATGGTATACGTCGCTATTATAATGGACAATTTGCTGCCAATTACTATCATAAAGGAGTTGACTATGCTGGTGGCTATGGCTCTCCCGTAGTTGCTCCCGCAGCAGGAAAAATACGCCTAGTAGGTAGAGAAGACCAAGGATTCCACGTCCACGGCAACATTGTGGGTATCGATCATGGACAAGGAGTATTAAGCGTGTTTATGCACCTTCAGGATATTAATGTTGTAGAAGGCGCAATGGTTAGAGCGGGTCAGAAAATCGGCACCATCGGGTCTACAGGAGCTTCTACAGGACCTCACTTACATTGGGGTCTATATGTTAACGAAGTGGCAGTAGACCCCGTGCCTTGGCGGTTTGGAGCTATTGATTAAACCCTAAAGTGTAAGAGAAACAATTATTACTTGGCTTTCTTAGCTTCCTCTAGCTCTTTTTAGCCTAAAAAGGCAACTAAAAAATTTGTTTGGCAAATAATACAATTATTTTATTGATATGTTTCCGATTTTTGGTAATAGCGATTAAGATGGTTCGCAGGATTGACTAAAGTTGAATTGATCTATGGATTATCGCAGTTATTAAACTATGGGAATTGATTTAATCGTTAAACAAGCTTTACAAGATGGTTATCTTACCCCCAGTATGGAAGCTGAAATCGGAAGAATTTGTGATACGGCAACAGAGCTATCAATAGACGAATATATAGCTTTAGATAAGCTGATGGATTGTCTCCTGACTGGAGAAATAGTCGCTGTTCCTCGTAAGCAATTTATCAATGTGATGGAAGAGTTGGTCTTGAGCGAGGCAATTACCCGCGTTACCGAAATTGAACAGACTAGCGATACCTCTTTAGATGTAGGAGACATTGCAGCCTATGCTCTCAACCGCCTTCCTCCCTTGTATGCAACTACCGAAGAGGGAGCGAACTATCAGCGTCAACGAGCCAGACAAGAGTTACAGGAGATCATTCACAAACAGGTCTTAGAAGCGATCGCTCGATATTTAGATCGACCAGAGTTTTTCCCAGAAAGACAGGCAATCAGCACTAAAAATGATTCTAATATGGCAAGTCAACTTAGCAGTTTACTCAAGGACTATGCCCCCAATTATGAAAAGGATATCAGTTCTCTATAATCTTTAGTTCAGTGTATACGAGCAGAGCAGTCTGAACTTGGGAGTATTTATTTGGGCGATGCTTTGAGGGAAAGTCTGGTCAAATGCTGCTCAAACAGAATAAAAGACTTGTTGAGGAACTTTTACGATTTATATTGAGTCATTAAACACACACAAAAAGTCTATACTGAGGTTAATTAAGTACATGAGTCTATCTCTTCCAGCATCTTGGTCAGCAGCCGAGATGAGCGGAACCAAAAGCTTAGTGTCTCCTGAAAAACTCTCTAACTACGAGCTTATTGTTTTCTGTCAAGCAGATGTCCAGCCTGATAAGGCTGCTTTTGCTGAATTGTTACGAAGATATCAGTCTCATCTAAATCGTCTTTTTTATCATCTAGCTCCAGACTGGCAAGAAAGAGCAGATTTAGCTCAGGAAGTATGGATTAGGGTTTATCGAAATATTCATCGCCTTCAGGATCCTGCCAAATTCCGTGGCTGGCTCAGTCGCATTGCTACTAATCTTTTTTATGATGAATTGCGTAAGCGCAAACGTGTCAGTCCCCCGATCTCTTTAGATGCTCCTCTCCATGTAGCAGACGGAGAAATGAGTTGGGAACTACCAGACGATGCTCCTAGCCCCAGTGATGATTTGGCAACAAGGGAATTTTACGAACATCTACAGGCTGCGATCTCTCAACTTCCAGAGACTTTTCGGACGACTATTGTACTAAGAGAAATCGAAGGATTGGCTTACGAAGAAATTGCCGAAATGACGGGAGTATCCCTGGGAACTGTTAAATCTCGCATTGCCAGAGCCAGATTAAAACTACAGTCAGTGTTGCAAAACTACCTTGATTGAGAGTAAATTATTATTTAAGAGCCAAAATATTTAAATAATATTTAACTTTGATTTATTTCTGTTAACTCTATCTTGTCTATTATTCATAAATTTTAACAACAGTGGTGATGACAGAATGACATCTAAATTTGAAGATTTCCAGCAAAATCCCTCGGCTGAAACTCCAGATCGTCAAGCAGAAGATTTGACAACAGATCGTTTGGAATTGCTTAGTGCCTATATTGATGGGGAACTATCTCCCCGCGAAAGCAATCAGGTGAGAGCCTGGATCGATGCAGAGCCTAAGACAAAACAACTTTATATTCGGCTACTAAACTTGCAGGGACAGATGCAGCATTCCATAACACCTGCTTGTGACAAATCAGTAGCAGAAATTACGGCGGGGGTATTTGGCTCAATAGATTGTCATCGTCATCGCCAGCGTAGATTTGCCTGGAGTATAGGCGCGATCGCTGCTTCCGCCGTAGCAATGATCACGGGTGTTCTGCCAGGAATTTTTGCTCCCGTATTGAGGATAGCAGAAACAGAGGATTCCAGTCGTCTTAGCTCTCAGCCAGTTATGTTGGCAGTCGCCGTCAATAAACCCGCGATTAACATTCCTAAAGCTCCCACTGGAGCTAAAATTGAACCTCAAAAATTTCTTGAGAACTAGTGAGAAGATTCCTTCAAGGCAGACGGCTGTAGCTGTAATTCTGGTTCAAAAACTATTTCTTGGTTATTCTGCATAACCGATGAATAATGAAGCTCGCCCTCTTTGCCGACAAAATATCTAGTTTTACCACTAGTGGCTTGAAAAACATTGTCGCGTAAAACAGTAGCAGGAATTAGCACAGCTTTGGCTTCATAATGTTTAGACTGGCGATGATAATAAAAGCCAGCGTTTGATTGACAGATATTGATGTAATAGTTTTCTGTCTCAAAGCTATATACTTCTCGATATGCTGGATTTATTTCTTGACAGAACGAGAGTTTGTTAGCCAACCAGCTGTCTGTTTTCAGCTCATTCTGGATGAGAAGGCTACGATCTGAAGTAAGCTCAATCTGATTTTGCTGTGCAGCAGAAACCGTTAGTTGCCCGTCGAACAAAACGCTGGCAACAACCATAAATAGAAATTTTTTATACCAGATTATCATGCCAAAGCAAATCTTTCGCTAGAGATTTTTATTAAAAAAGTAGGCAAAAAGCTAAATGCTCTACGGTTGGAAAAATTAAGACTGTTAGTACAGATGCCTATTTTAGTCTAAGCTCAAAGAGTAAAGAGTTGGACAATAAAGTAATTTAGCTAAATTTGTAGTTAGAGCTAGAGCAAGTTGAGCAAAAGCAGCTAAACAAGGCTGATTACGGTGATCAGTCAAGCCCGATTGTTGTGAAAAATATAGATTCTGGTTCAAAAATCTTCAAGATTCATCCGCAACGGATTTAAAGTAAAATGTTGAGGTATCGGCTTTTACAATCCAATTAATGGCTTTTTTACCTCAACACAGACCAAAATTATCTCTGGGACCTTTAGAATCAGAAATACTGGATATAGTATGGAATTTAAAGGTAGTAACGGTTAAGAACGTCCACGACCAAATTTTGCAAGACCCCAATCGAGAACTTGCATATACTTCAGTTACTACAGTATTGCAGCGTTTGACCCGTAAAGGTTGGCTAAAATGCAGTAAGAAAGGAAAAGCTTTTTCTTGGCGACCGTTGATTACTCGCGAACAAGCTCAGGCACTACAGTCTTATGAAAAATTAAATGGTTTCTTGGCGATAAGTAACCCAGATGTAGTAGCCTCTTTTGTAGATAGTTTAGACACCACTAGCCTGGAGCAAATTGAAGCGATCGCCTCTCGCCTGAACGCAATTCGCCGTAACAGAAAGGAGCAGAAGTAATGCACTTATTCGCCATCGCAATTGTAGTTGTTTTAGCCTGGCTCGTACGTTACAGAGCCGTAGATTCGGGGGGAACATGGTCAAAACGCTGGCACCAAGCCCTATTTTTATTGCTGTTTCCTCCATTGTTGCTGTTAACCACGAACATCGCCGTGCTTTACATGGGTTGCCACGGTGCAATGTTGGGAATTAAAGTGGGTTTTTGGGGGTGTATTATTTCGGCAAGCCTGATTTTATTTTCCTTTGGGTGTTTGCTTAAGTTAAGCTATCAGGGCGATCGCTCTATTCGCCAACTTGATATCCATCGGCAACAAGCAGTCGGGGAAGCAACAGCCAGGATTATTGACACCGATTTACCCTACAGTGCGCAAATTGGTTTTTGGCAGTCTGAATTAGTTATTAGTAGTGGTTTGATGTCTACTCTAGACGAAGAACATTTAGCAGCGGTTATCGCTCACGAACAGGCGCACCTACATTACCGCGATACTTTTTGGTTTTTCTGGTTGGGCTGGATCCGCTCTTTTACCTTTTGGTTGCCTAACACAGAAGCTTTATGGCAGGAACTCTTATTATTAAGAGAGTTGAGAGCAGATCGCAAAGCTGCTACGGAAGTTGATTTTTTACTACTTGCAGAATCTCTGGTAATTGTCGCCCAAGCTCCTTTAGATTCTCCTATATGGTGTGCCAACCTAAACCATTGGGCAATTGGCGATCGCCTGAATGAAAGAATTGATGCTTTGTTGGAAGAAACTGAATCTATACCAGCTAGTCGATGGCAGAACTGGAGCTGGCTATGCCTGCTGATTTTACCTTGGCTGACGATTTTATTGCACTATTAAAGTTCAGGCTGTATTTTGATCGTACTGGGGTGTTATGACCAAAAATAATGGGATACAAGCCCCGTCATTTTACGACGGCTTTTCATTCCTCGGTCTTTGTTGTTCTTTAATATATTTTATTAGTACTTCTATTGGTGCGCCTCCAACCGACACTGCAAAATAGCTAGGCGACCACAAAGCTTTTCCTCCTCTGGGCTTTTTAAAGCCAACTTGTCCATACCTACGACTAGACACACCCTTTAAAGCATTAACCATCTTAGAAACAGATAGCTTTGGCGGATATTCAATTAAAGCGTGGAAATGTTCTTTTTCCGCGTTTATCTCCAAAATCTGCATATTCATTTTCTTTGCTACGTCGTGAAACACCATTTCGATCAAGGTTAATTCTGGCTCGGAAAATATTTCATCGCGATACTTAGTTACACAAACTAGGTGAACTTTTAAATCTGTAACACTGTGCCTTTCTCTTCGGTATTTCATGTTATTGTTAGTACAGACCAACATATAATAATTCAGATGAAGGCTCGTTATCAATACCGCGTATATCCAACAGACCAACAGCGCAAATCGCTAGCGCAGGTTTTTGGATGCGTAAGAGTAGTGTTCAACGATGCTTTGGCTCTTTGCAACAAGAGTGAAAATCTACCAAAGAATTCAGAGTTGCAGAAAATCTGCATAACTCAAGCTAAGAAAACGGAGGAGCGACAATGGTTGTCTGAGGTATCTAATATTCCGTTGCAGCAGTCGGTAGCAGACTTAGGAGTAGCTTATAAAAACTTCTTTGATTCACTGTCTGGCAAGCGTCAGGGTCGGCGCGTTGGCTATCCTCGGTTCAAAAAGAAGCATAATCAACAGAGTGCTAGGTTTAGAAAAGGCGGATTCTCTATTAAACAAAACAAAGTTTATTTAGCTAAGATTGGCTTGCTTAAAGTTAAATGGTCAAGAAAACTACCATCAGAACCCAGCTCGGTTACTATAATTAAGGATAGAGCCAACCTTTACTTTTTAAGTTTTGTTGTTGATGTTGAACCCTCCGTAATTCCTGCTAAAAACGAATCGCTAGGAATTGATTTAGGTGTCTCTATTTTCGCTACTTTGTCTTCAGGACAGAAGGTGTATGCTCCCGACTATTCTAAGCTTGAGCGCAAAATTAGACGAGTTAAACGAATATTATCTAGAAGAAATAAAGGTGGCAACAGACGCGAACAAACTAGAATCAAACTAGCTAAACTAACTTCTAAGTTGGCTAGAGTGCGAAAAGACTTCTTAGACAAATTATCTACGAGATTGGTAGTAGAAAACCAAATTATTAGTCTTGAAGATTTAGCTGTGTCTGGAATGGTTAAAAACCATAGACTAGCTAGAGCTATAAGTCAACAAGGTTGGCGGATGTTTCGTAATATGTGTGAAGCTAAAGCTAACAAATATTGTCGCGATATTCGCATCATTAATAGATGGCAACCTACGTCTCAAATTTGTGCTGATTGCGGATACAAATGGGGCAAACTCGATCTTTCAATTAGAGAAATAGCCTGTCTTGGATGCAATTCTCGCAAATGTCGCGATGGCAACGCATCGAAGGTAATCGACCGCATCGGGGTAGGACATATCCACGATGGACGGCGTGGAACATGGTCGGGTTTCCCGACCGTTTCCGCCTCAAAAAAATGGACAGGGAGTGGGCATAAGACTTCGACTGAAGCAATCCACGATGAACTGTCAACCCGTTTGGTAGTAGATGAAAACGGACAATTTTGTCTGCCTATCTAGCTAGCCAAGGAATCCTTGCGCGTTTACGCCAAGGAGGATGTCAATATTCACAACCGACCAACTCAGGCAGGGGAATGTCAAGGGACAACAGTTACAGGTAATTCTAGTATCAGAGCTAATTGTCGGTTTTGGTTGTTGGCTTTAAT
>JADEXJ010000349.1 GCA_015207195.1 Pleurocapsales cyanobacterium LEGE 10410 | reverse complement strand
TGAGAGACTTGAAGTAGTCTTCGTTCATCTGTACCAAGTCATTTTTATCTAATTGAGCCATGTTTTTAACATACACCACAAGGGTGGAGTTGGCTCATTTTTGATTGGGGGGGAAATGAACGGTTACGACAAGCCAAGGCGATCGCGTCCTAATTCAAAATCGGCGATCGTATCTTCCCCTTCACCAGGACTGAGTACAAAGACATCTCTGCCAGCTCCTCCAGTCAACAGATCGTCGCCAATACCACCAATCAGAAGATCTTTATCTCTGCCACCGTCCAAACTATCATCACCTGCACCGCCAATTAGGGTATCTCGATCTCTACCACCGTCCAAGCTATCATCGCCAATACCACCAACGAGGTTATCTTTGCCTCTACCACCCAAGAGAGTATCATGCCCCGCACCACCAACCAGAAGATCTTTACCTTTCAAGCCTTCAATTTGGTCGGCACCATTGGTACCAATAAGGTCGTCAGCACGATCAGTCCCAGTGATCATATTAACTGGCTCGCCAGCAACTAATTTGAACAGCTCTATGCCATTTTCTCCATCATTAGCTCTGAAATATAGTTCGTCGTTGAACTCAGTAAAGCCACCAAGATTGGAACTAGCACTACCAGGATTAATATCTGCAACTAATTGAGTACCATCAGTAGTGCCATCGCTGACCCAGAGTTCTTCGCCATTTTCACCATCTTCAGCCGTAAAATATAGCTGATCGTTGAACACAGTAAAGTTTTCAGGAGAAGAACTAGCACTACCAGGATTAATATCTTTGAGTAATTGAGTACCAGCAGTAGTGCCGTCACTGACCCAAAGTTCCCTGCCATTTTCTCCATCAGTAGCTCCGAAATATAGTTCGCCGTTAAACACGGTTAAGTTACCAGGAGAAGAACCACCGAAATTATTACTACCAGGATTGATATCTGCAACTAATCGAGTACCATCAGTAGTGCCATCGCTGACCCAGAGTTCTTCGCCATTTTCACCATCTTCAGCCGTAAAATATAGCTGATCGTTGAACACAGTAAAGTTTTCAGGAGAATAACTAGCAGAACTAGCACTACCAGGATTAATATCTTTGAGTAATTGGGTACCAGCAGTGGTGCCGTCGCTGACCCATAGCTCTCTGCCATTTTCACCATCATCAGCCGTAAAATACAGCTTGTCGTTAAACTCGATGAAGTTGATGAAGTTAAAGCGATTAGAACTATCACCACTACCAGGATTGATATCTTTGAGTAATTGAGTACCAGCAGCAGTGCCGTCGCTGACCCATAGCTCCCTACCATTTTCTCCGTCATCAGCCGAGAAATATAGTTGGTTATTGAACTCAATGAAGCGCCCATCAGTATAACCCTCCTCAACAAAATCAGGATTGATATCTTTGAGTAATTGAGTCCCAGCAGTAGTACCATCGCTGACCCATGGCTCAAAGGCATCTTCCCTATCTTGAGCGATGAAATATATTTTGTTATCAAACTCAATGAAGTTATTGGGATAAGAGCCATAATCATTATCATAACCAGGGTAATCACTTCTACCAGGATTAATATCTTTGAGTAATTGAGTACCAGCAGTAGTGCCATCACTAAGGGACTTGCGGATAAATAAAATCCCAGGCAAATTAAAATAGAACAAGTTCTAAATTAAAATCTCAGAATGCAACTGACAGAAACTGTTAAATTGACTTTCAAAGATGCTGCGGGGAAACTCACTGGCAATCGCAAACGAGACTTCATGGCAAAGGTTA
>JADEXJ010000095.1 GCA_015207195.1 Pleurocapsales cyanobacterium LEGE 10410 | reverse complement strand
GTGTACCAGACAACTACGTCGGTATCTTCAATCGAGCGATCGCCTTGAGTCCATTCGGTAATCCCCGCACCTCCTGGATGCTGGTTGGGATAGTCTCCCGTGCTGTACATTTCATCGGGACTATAGGGAGTGACCCACAGATGTTTATTCATAAAACCTGCCCGTTTGATTACGCTGGCTTCGGGATGGGCAAAAGGCAGAATGTTGTCTCCTGGCATAAGTTTATAGCCGACAGGTTGACCTAGACTATTGAAACTAGAAGGATTGACAATTTTCCAGTAGCGACCAGAAAAAGGATTGATAACTCGCTGTGCTGCCAACTCAGTATCTAACAAAGTAGATTTAGCAAAAAAGGCATTACCGTAAGGGTTGGTTTCCCCTAAAGGTTCGGCTTCGGTATTGACTTCGTAGACGGAATTATCTACTCCATCGACACACATATCTAAGCGAACGTTGAAGAAATGCTGATGAATGGGCGCATTAACCTGGGGGGCTACGAGCGTACCGTATTTGGGTTCTTCTCCTGGCATCGCAGACGCAGTATTAACAATTCCTGTCAACTTGATTTCATACTGAATCGTGCCATCCTGATAGAAGTACCAGAAAAAGCCATATTCATAGTTACCCACCGTAGAAATAAAAGAAACTACCAAACGACGCGATCGCCTGACCTCTGCCTGTTCGGTGCGCCAGTCTACGTGTTTCCAGAGAATACCAAAGTCTTCTTCGTGCATACACACGGCATTTTCGATGGTAAAGACATCCCCTCCGCTATTGGTCATAAAAGCATCAAAGTAGCGGATTACTCCCAGACAGTCGCAGCCCAGCTTGAGGGAGTTGGCTAATGTACCTACTCCATATTCCCCGACATCAAAAGCATTTTTACGGTAGTGTTGGGGTCGCGGATCGCCGTAGGGAACGACCATATCTGACAAGGAGGCGCGGTAAATTATCGGTCTGACGCGATCGCCATCTTCATAACCGATGGTATACAAAACTAAGCCTTCGCGGGGGGTAAAGCCGATCCGAAACTGCCACTTTTGCCAGCGTACAAAGTGTCCCTCGATCTCAAAGCTAGTTCCTTCAGGCTGAGTAATATCTAGAGGTTTGAGATCTTGACGAAACTCGTCGATAAACTCTTTGGCGTAGTTACCAGACTGAGGTGGTAGGGGAACGACTCCGTAATCTTCGACGCGAATTACCTCCATCTTATTTAAATCCACCACGGGAACTACTCCCTCAATGGGACGGGCGTAGCCGTTATCCGTAGGAGAAGAACGCACCCAACATAAAGCCCGCGATAGCCGTTTGCCTTTTTCCTCCTCGATACCGTAGTAGCCAGCCGACCAGGGATCGACCATGACTAAATCTGGATCTTCAATGCCCCGTTTTTTTATTGCTTCTTGAAATTCAGGACTAGCTTTTACCGCAGCCTCGCACTCTTCAAATTCATCGAGCATAATTGAAGGCTGCACGTCGGGTATGTGTTCCCAGGAGGTTACGGTTTCGGAGGTTAAAGACACTACCGCCTCGTAGGTAGCCCCGTCGGCATTATCTAAGATAATAATAAAAACTTCTCTTTCTACGTTGTCCCCTTCTTCAAAGTTGAAAACAGTCTGTTTATCGGGTTCTTTGAGAGTAACCGTAGGAAACCGAACCGTTTTACCAAGCTGTTGTTCTCGTTTGAGAATGTCTACCGCCGTTTTTATTTCCTCTGCCGTTAGGGGTTCGAGGGGATGTTGGGGAGAAGCTAGGTTGCGGAAAGTTTGCGATCGCGTTGTGGTAGTAGTCATGGCAATGAATTTTTATGGCAAACGATAGAATAGATAATGTTGTGGATAACTCACCAGTTGCTCCATTTGTATCGGTGATCGCCGATGATTTTTGTAGATGGCGTTTGTAATTGTGGCTTTAGCCACTACTATCAAGAGGTTTGGTTGGTCAACCCTAAAGGATTGACTACGAACCTTATTTATTTAAGTTGAGATACTTATTAGGGTTTTTTACCGACTTAAAATATAGGGCTACCGATAAACCAATAAAATACTATAGATTAATGCGTTCCAATTCTGTCCAAAAAGCTACTAAAAAGTCTTCTGTATTGTTAATTTCTAATCCTTCCAAAGCCTCCCATTCTTGATCTTGAACTTCCCCATCGGCACAAATTAAATCCTCTGCCCAGTCAGATAAAGAATCGGGGTCAGCCATAAATTCTCGTGCGGTTTCTAATGGTGTTTGCTCAGCAATATCCTGATCTACTTTGGTTTCTAAACATAATTTGAGAAATTTACCCAGGGGAGTTTGGGGAGTAATTGACAATAAGATAGCGATGGTTTTAGTAAGTGCTTTTTTGTTGTCATCCATAATTGATGGGATTAGTTATATACGCCTGGTGTTTATTAGCGGGAAGAACCCGCGTTGTTTTATCTTTATCCCTGAATAGGGGCGGCACTAGGGAATGTTTACCAAGAAGCTTCGTTCAAATATTACTAATTCGTTTCGTCAAGCGGGATAATATAGCCCTTAGCTTTGACTTCAATCTTTGAAAAGGTCGAGGCAAGCTACCCCAGCCCAACCCATAAAAACTATTCCGCCTAAGAAGGAAGCAATGTAAACAATCGGACCCCAGCCAAAGTCTGTAGTCATCAGCAAGCAGAAGAAAGGCTTTAGCCGCATCTAGCATGTTGACACCAGTAGTACTAAAATAGCTACCAAAAAATTGATAAATTCCATATCAAATACTCACTAATTCTTTCAGTTTATTTAAACCAGGAATTTTCGCCTGTTGTCCCTCAACCAATGTCATTCCTTCCAAAACTAGATTAGACGGATCGACTTCTTGTAAGTCTCGGCAGCGTTGAGTTTTGATCATGGTAATTTGGCTGGTTAAGACAAAACTGACAAAAGAGGCGATCGCAATTACGGGTAACATTGCCGTACCTGACAAGACGCTGAGGATGATACTGGTACTAATAGGGGTTTTGGTAACAGCTACGTTAATTGCTGCCATCAAGCAAACCATACCCACAGTGGGGTGAACTTGGGGTACTGCCAGAGAAACGGCATAGCCGACATTAGCACCAATAAAGAATAGAGGGAAAATAAAGCCACCCAAAAAGCCAGAGTGGAGAGTAAAGCTAATGGCAAACATCTTAGCAACTGCGATCGCTAGTAATAAACCAACACCCAAGCCAGCCCCCGTTTCAATGACAGTCTGAATCTGTATTTCGCTAAAGAATAGGGTTTGGGGGAAAGCAAGAGCAGTTAAACCAATCGATAGACCACCAAAAGTTGCCAAGACAATTGGATAATGTTCTAAAGGTTTAACTAGCTTACCGATCACACGGAAGATGGCAATAAACAGCACTGCGAATCCTGCACCAATTATGCCTAAAACCAATCCTTCAAGTAAGTTTTGCGGAGAAAGGGCAGGCACTGATTCAAAGTGATAAAAACCACCGATAGTCATGCCAGTGTTGAGACGGAAGACAGCAAAGGAAAAAATCGCAGCAATAATCGCTGGCGAGATCGCTTCAAAATACTGCAAACCGCGACGATGGGGAATTTCTAAAGCAAACAAAGCTGCGCCTATGGGTGCGCCAAAAAAGGCACCTAATGCTGCACTCATCCCACAAAAGGTGAGAATTCTGACCGAAGTTCTAGCAAGCTTCAAGCGATCGCCCAACCAGCTGCCAAAGCTGCCATTAACCTGAACTAGAGGTGCTTCGGGTCCCGCACTCCCCCCAGAAGTAATGGCAATCAAAGAAGTAATAATCATTGCTGGAGTCTTGCGGATATTAATTTTGCCTGGATCGTGAATTCGATCAACCACCTGAGCCATTTCCCCAGGAAACCCAAAAAAATAAAGAGCTAGACCGACGCAGAAACCACCAATAGTAGTGGCAATCCAGACATAGTTACTAACCCCAAGCCAACTAGGGAAATAAGTCTCGACTATTTCAGGCAGGGTGTGCCACATACCGTGCATCATGGCTTCTAGCACAAAGTAATAAACCGTAGCCACCATCCCGCCAAAGATCCCGATAATCACCGCACAAAGATAAAGCTGTGAGTTAGTTAGATGTTTCTCATTACTCGTGCTTTCTAGGCTGTTGCCATTTTCTTGGCGATCGCTTGTTTGAACCTGACTATTCGACGACATTTCCACTCCTAAAGTTAAAAAAAATCTGTCTAAATTAATACTTTTTTAAAAAAACCGTAACAATTGCTACTTTCTGCTGAGATGATTTCTATAATTAAGGTGTATGCAATACGCGCTACAAAGAGCGAACGTGCAATTTCTAAAAACTTACTAGGCGATCAAAGAGGCTGAAATGAAATCCTCAAAAATGTCCCCCGAAACACTCTATGTTCCCTTTTACTTAAGGCATTTCAACGCTAGCGAAAAAATAATCATAGCTTTGTTAGTTTTTGTCTCTTCAATTGCTGTGGGCTTGATACCGATTGTTTATGCTTCAACTAACACGGTTGAATCAACCACAACGCCGATTTACAGCAGCGAAGTCGATCTCTGGAGAGTACTCGGTGAAAGGGATTAAAGTTATTTATGTTAAGTAGGTAGGCACGATAATTTATCACACCCAAACATCTTGTTTTTCCCCATCTCCCTATTATGCGAAGCAGTATCCTTTAGGACTCCCCATCTCCCTATCTCCCCATTATGCGAAGCGGTCCCTACGGGATACCGTAAACATATATCCTTTAGGACTCCCTATCTCCCCAAGCTGACCAATTATCTTCTATTTAATTACCCCCATCTACTTATTAGATACTGCTGGTGCTTGCAGTTCCAATTCTGCTTCCTCATGAGAGCCTGTAGGTTCCTTAAGAAAAAACCACAGCAGGAAGAACATAATCAGGCTACTAATTCCCATCGTCGAGAAGAAAATCTTGTTGCCAGCATCACCCGTAGGTAAGAAACTAAACAGAAGCAAGAAAGCTACCCCGCCTACATTGCCCCAGGCACCAACACTGCCAGCGATTTGACCAGTAATCTCTGGCTTAATCAGGGGGACTATGGCATAGGTCGCGCCCTCCGCTGCCTGGACAGAAAAAGAGGCAAACATCGTCACGCCAATTGCCAGGGGAAGCAGCCAGCTACCGTTGACCAGACCCATTGTCAGATAGCCAGCTCCCGTCACCGCCTGCAATATAACCAATGTCCATTTTCGGCTGCCAATGGTATCAGAGATCAAACCACCCCCTGGACGAGCAACTAGATTCATAAAGGCATAGCTCGAAGCCACCGCTCCCGCTACCGCTAAAGGCAAGCTGAAGGTCGTTAGATAAAACTGAGGTATCATTGAGACAACCGCTAACTCTGAGCCAAAACAGACAAAGTAGGTCAGATTTAGCAGGACTACTTGGGTAAAGTCGTAACGCTTTTCTGGGGCATAACGTTTCTGACCTGCCATCAACTGTCGGTTTACTTTCCAGTTCCAGTAAGTTTGAAATAGATACAAACCTAATAACGCCACACAGATAACGACTACTGCCGTGGAACTTAATGCTTCCACTACGTTGAATCGCCAAGCTACGACACCTAAAGCAACATATAGAGGCAAATTCGAGACTGCCATCAGCCAGAAGTCCTTTTTAGTTGTCACTTCGATCGCGCCTGGATTCTTAGCTCGCTTGAATGGCTTATCGGGTGGTGAATCTTGAACGTTGAAAAAATAGAACACCCCATAAGCAGCAGCAACGATACCGCTAAGAGCGATCGTATATCGCCAGCTACTCTGACTACCTACCAGAAAACTTGCGGTAGTCGCCACTAGAGGTAGGGCGATCGCAGCCACACCAGAGCCAAAGTTACCCCAACCACCGTAGATGCCTTCTGCAAAGCCAATTTCTTGAGGGGGAAACCAGTTCGCCACCATCCGAATACCAACGACAAATCCTGCTGCAACCACGCCAATAGCTAGACGGCTCCAAAGCAACTGATTATAGTCCTGGGCAAAGGCAAACGCCAAGCAGGGAATGGCAGAATAAACCAAGACACCTGAAAAAACGATGCGAGGACCAATGCGATCGATCAACATCCCGAAGATAATCCGAAATGGAATCGCTAGAGCTAAATTGCACAAGAGCATCGTCCGAAATTGCAGCTCGTTCAGTTGAAACTCTTCGATGATTGATTCGGCTAGAGGGGCTGCGTTGAATATGACTACGAAGGATAATAAGAAGGCAAACCACGTTAGGTGTAGGATGCGATATCGACCACTAAACGACAATAATCTTTTAAGCATCTTGAAATTTCCTAATTAAGAGGAGTTACATTGAACTGGAAAACTTATTACTTGTAAATCACTAAAGTGTAGTTTTATTTTTGTTTTTTATTCCCTCCCTCTTAACTCCTGACTCCTCGAATAGATTACTTGAAACTATGGGTTTCAACATCAATGCGGTTTAATTATTCACTTCTCTGATAGTTACGGTTTGGTCAATTAAATCTTTTAAGGTTTTGATATTAAATATGCAAATTCAACAATAGTTATTTCTACAGTCGAAATTTGAAGCTGAAACCGAGCAAAATCTCAATCTAATACCAATACAAAAGCCACTTTATTTGCTGACATCGAGCTTGAAGTCATAGAGCTTGTTTTTCTCAAATAAAAGTCCTAACAACGTTTAAACCTAAAGCAAATTGTTACTTGATAAATGTATTTAAAAGTACACAATTTTATGTTTTTTACCTTTTTAATATTTCTTAATTTTTAATAGTATTCATTTACTAGAATCTCACAATTTGAATATAAAGTGAGGCAATATAATCTTGAAAAATAGGGATTTACAAAAGAAAATAAAAACTATTGTTTAGTAGTAAAAACTGATACTAAAAAGTTAATTGTATTTATTTAATATTAAAGACTAAGCAATTAAGCAACACTGCTTAATCTGTTGGATATTCAAATAATATTTTTATTGATGTCCCAATTTTCTAGACGGCGATTTGTTAGTTCGGCAGGAGCGATCGCTGCCTGTAGTCTTCTCGGTCATGGCTGTGTATCTGCAATTTCCAGAAAAACAAGTCACTCTGTAACCTATGCATCGTCAAGTACCAATGAGCTAGAAGTAGATCGGGTGCGCTTGGGATTTATCCCTCTGACTGATGCTGCTCCTTTAATAATTGCTTTAGAAAAAGGATATTTTTACAAATACGGATTAACTGAAGCTGAATTAGTACGACAAGCCTCATGGGAAAGTACCCGTGACAATTTGGTGCGAGGTTCGGTAAGAGGTGGCATCGATGGAGCGCATATTCTCAGTCCGATGCCTTACTTGATGAGCGCGGGAACAATCACATCGGGTCAGCCTTTGGCGATGAATATTTTGGCACGTTTAAATGTCAACGGACAAGGAATTTCTTTAGCCAATATCTATCGAACGGTTAGCTTTGGTGTAAAAAGTAAAGTACTCAAAGAAAAAGTAAAGCAAGCCAAAAACAATGGTCCAGGAAGAAGACTCAAAATAGCAATGACTTTTCCTGGAGGGACTCATGATTTATGGATTCGTTACTGGCTAGCAGCAGGAGGAATTAATCCCGATACAGACGTGTCAATGTTTAGCGTCCCGCCATCGCAGATGGTAGCAAATCTCAAGACAGGAACAATACATATGCTTTGTGTGGGTGAGCCTTGGAATGCCCAAATAATTCGTCACAATATAGGTTACTCTGCTTTGACTACGGGAGAGTTGTGGCTCAATCACCCTGAAAAAGCTTTGGCGATGCGTGCCGATTGGGTTGAGCGTTATCCCCGCGCTGCTAAGGCAATGTTAATGGCAGTGTTAGAAGCTCAGATGTGGTGTGATGAAATAGCTAATAGGGAAGAAATGTGTCAAATCGTCTCGGCTCGGAAGTATTTAAACGTTCCAATTGAAGATATTTTAGAGCGAACTAAAGGTAATTTTGATTTTGGGAACGGACAGGTTTTGATGAACAGTCCCAGTCGGATAAAATTTTGGCAAAATTCAGCTTCATATCCCTATCAAAGCCACGATCTGTGGTTTTTGATCGAAAACATACGCTGGGGCTATTTACCACCCGACACCAATACTCAAAGCTTAATTGACCGAGTCAATCGCGAAGATTTATGGCGCGAAGCAGCACAAGCCATCGGTCAACAACAAGCAATCCCTGCAACTACTTCTAGGGGTATTGAAACTTTTTACGATGGCGTTCAATTTGACCCTAAAAATCCCAACGCTTATTTAAATAGTTTGCCCCTCAAAAAGCAGTAAACATGACTAAAACCAAACCACTTTCGGGATATCGCGATCGGCAGAATCGAGCTGTCAGGCATCGCTCTAAGGTCAGAAGCAGAAAATCTCTCATAAATCGCCTTAAATACTTTGTTTTCAAACTGCTTCAGGTTACTAGGGTTGCTCACCACGATGACCTATTGGGTAAAGCTTTTGATAATTTTATGATTGCATTGATTTCTTTGAACGTCATTGCTTTTGCTTTTGAGACGGTATATTCGATTTCTATTCCCTATAAAAGCTATTTCAATAAGTTTGAAGCAATTTCCGTTGGCATTTTTACCATCGAATATGGTTTACGAATATGGAGTTGTACCTTTGAACGAAAATATCGACATCCTATTTGGGGTAGGCTCAAGTTTATGTTTCAACCATTATCGGCGATCGATTTTCTGTCGGTATTACCCTATTATTTGTTTGTTTTCTTTCCTAACTTGGTTTTTGTTCGCGAAATTCATCTGCTACGACTGGCGCGGTTGTTAAAAATTGGTCGTTACTCTAATTCCATGAGAACCTTGGGTAAGGTTGTTGCTTCTAAACGTCACGATTTACTATCAGCTACTTTTACAGTGTTTACCCTGCTGATGATTTCTGCTAGTTTAGTTTATTTTGCCGAACACGCCTCCCAACCAGAACTATTTCCTAATATTCCTGCTTCGATGTGGTGGTCTGTTGTTACCTTAACTAGCGTTGGTTACGGAGATGTTTATCCCATTACAGGTATGGGTAAATTGTTAGGTGGAGTTATTTCAGTGCTAGGGTTGGGGTTGGTGGCACTACCTACAGGAATTTTAGCTTCTGGCTTTGCTGAAGAAGTACAGCGCAAACGCAGACGCAGTAAACCCACCTGTCCCCACTGCGGAAAACATCTTAAGTGAATTATCTCGATCGCCATCTTCGCAATTTACAGTTGTTCTACTTGCAAGCGATCGGAAGTTTGAAGAACGATATGGTTAGTCGTTAGTCGTTAGTCGTTAGTCGTTAGTCGTTAGTCGTTAGTCGTTAGTCATTGGTCATTGGTGACAGGTTAAGAATGAAACTCCGCTAATTCGGGTTCGTCAACAACTTGAGATAGCCAGGTTATTACGGTGTGGTGGTAGAGACTCAAGCCTTTGTATTCAACCAGGTCGGGAGGTAGGTTTTTTAACACTTGATATAGTCTTCTCGTCCAATCTGGATTGGTTACAAGTTCCTCCAAACTAATGAGATATGTATGAATGGGAAACATCAGACCATTGCTACGGGGTAGGCGGACAAATCTCTGTACTTCGACCCGCAAATGCACCTTTTCGCCACAGTTATCCAACGTAACCGTATTGCGATCGCTTCCCCAATCAGCATAGGTTTCTAAAGAGGTATCCAAGCGACGGTTGACGGTCATCGTCCAGTTGAGCCTCGTCCAGGGTTTGCCAATTTGTACTCGCATTAAAAAGGCTTTGGCTTTTTTGAAAACTCCCAGTTCGTGCGCTCGCGGTACTGGTCCGTGAAATTCCTCAAAGCGCATCCCCGCATCAAAATCTAAAGACCAACTGGCGGGAAAGGTTAGAATTCCTGCATCTAAAAACAAATCGCCTTCTCTTTGGTCGAGGAGAATGATATCTTCTTGAACCTGGCGAGAGATATATTCAAAAGGTTCGTAAGGTAATGTTGTCTCGTCTAAAAAGGTAAAGGTATCTTCGAGATTAAGTTTTTTATTGAGCCATGTCCAGCGATCGCCTTCTTGAGTTAAGGTAAAAGATTCTGGATAATAATCAGCCAGATCGTTCATGATTATTTCTAAAGCATCCCATTGAGCGTCTTTCATGTGAGGAAAGGCAAAATAACGTCCCGACTTATCTGCTTGTAAAATGCGATCGCGTTCTTCTATTTCGCCGTGATAGTGTTCGTCAACATCAAATAATGCCTCGTTGGTTACGGGCTGGATATTTACCGAATACATATAGGCATCGCTCTTAAAGGGAAAGGGAAAGTTTTTAATCGCTTTGGGACTATTGGTCATAATGTTTAAATTTTGTCTCGATACGATATCTTTTTTAGGCAGAAGGCAGAAGGCAGGAGAAATTCCGATAATTTATGAAGTATTCCCAATCAACAATGAACCATTGGCAATCAACAAAAACCTTTATAAATCGATTACTAGCTGTTTACTTTTGGCGCGAGATATACAGGTCAAAATACGATTTTGTTCGGCTTTTTCTGCTGGGGAATAATAACTATCTAAATGGTTGATTTCTCCCTCGATAACTTTTACTTCGCAAGCACCACATCCCCCCGCCCGACAGGAATAATTAGCTTTAATGCCTGCTGCTTCTAGTGCTTCTAACAAGGTTTTATCTTGTGGTACGTCTATTCTTTGTTCGGAACGGGCTAACACGGCGGTAAATGGTTTAAACTTATTGGTTTTAACCGCACCAAAAAGCTCTCGATGCACTGCCGACTTGGGATATCCCAAAGCTGATGCTGCACCGCGACAATCTTCCCTTAAACTTTGAGGGACGCATAAGTAAACGTGAGTTCCTAACGGCTGTTCTTGAAGAATTTGCTTGGGGTTGAGGCGATTTCCCCGTTCGCTAAAATAAAATTTCACGCGATCGCCATATTGTTGAAGAAATCTATAAAAAGCGCATTCAGTTGGGGATTTAGCAGCGTAATGTAATTCAAAAGGTATTTGATGCCTCGTTATCACAAACAGCATCGAGATCAAAGGAGTAATGCCAATTCCTCCAGCAATTAAAATATATTTTCTCGCCAAACTATTTAGAGCAAAAGAGTTTTTGGGTAACCCTAGTTTTAATTCCGTTCCCGTTGTAATTTGATGTAAATATTCCGAGCCACCGCGAGAGTTTTCTGATAAAAGTACGGCAAGATCGTAAAAATTAGTTTGATAGGGAGAGCTACATAAAGAATAAGAATTATATTGCCTTTTTGCTAGAGGAATTTCTACCGCCAGATGGCTTCCTGGAGAAAACGAAGCTAATTTGCCGTTGACGCTGACTAAACGAAAGCGTTTAATTCTTGGCGTTAACTTTTCTATCTCTACAACTCTAACAACTTGCTCGTTCATTGTTTTTTAGATGAACCTACTAAACTTTCGGCATCAGCACAGATACCGAGATAGGCATTTTTTTAACGGGAAAAATGTTCTAAAACCTCTAACTTTGTGCCACAGCTATAACAAGTAAAAACATCGGTATTATCTACGCAATTAATTGTCTGACAATTAGCACAATAAATATTTTTAGATCCGCGATCGCTCGTTTCTAGACTTATTTCCTCTTCTGACAAGCCAAAACTACGGGCGCAACGGTTTAAATCCCAGACAAATCGTTCCGAACCAACCCCATAAAACCTCATTCCCATCATGGCGCGATCGAGAATTTCTCTTAGTCTATCTTTAAGATTTCTAACCGAATCAAACTGCTCGACCTTTAAATCTTTTCTACTAATTACTGTTGCTCCAGTCTGCAAAATCTGTAAATTTTCAGGAATACGTTTGAGTTCTGCCATACGGGTATAAACTATCTCTATTGCTTCATCTTCTACACAGATTAAATGTCTAGAACCAGAAAGGTCGAATTGCAGTTTGGTTACTTGAGGAATACTAAGCATCGGTTGTGGTTAGTTGTTAGTGGTTAAAACAGCGATTCACGACGTTGTCAAATTTATTACTTATTACTTATTACTTATTACTTCCTCATCTCCCCTATCCTCAACTTCACCCCGTCTCCTCGTCTCCCAGTCAATCTTCCATGTTCGTACAACGCCGTTTGTTTTAATATAGAGGCGATTTGACTTGGCAAAAGTATAAATAAGTACACTTGTTATAACAAGTTATCAATCGTTGAAAAAAAAGTCTTATTTCCCCTCCAGGCAATAAAGAAAACTCGAACTAATGCCAGGGGATCAAACATTTAAAGTTAGAGAAAACTGATGTCAAAGCTCAAACCAAGTCTGACCTTACCTCCTCCTACTGTATTGGTGTTAATCTCGATCGCCTCGACTCAGTTAGGTTCGGCATTTGCCAAAACGATAATTCAAGAATTAGGTCCGACGTTGACAGTACTGTTGCGGGTAGGCTTGAGTGCGATCGCCTTATTGCTTTTGCAAAGACCCCAACTCAAAGGGTATAGCCGTTCTAGCTACTTACTCTTAATTTTGTTTGGTTTAGATCTAGCAGCGATGAATTTTAGCTTTTATGCTGCAATAAATCGGATTCCTTTGGGTATTGCGGTTACCTTAGAGTTTATCGGTCCTTTGGGGGTAGCCTGCGCCAATTCCCGCCGAATCTTAGACGTTCTTTGGATATTTTTGGCAGGTGTTGGTATTTTTTTACTAGCTCCAATTACGGGGTCGTCTCTCGACCCCATAGGTGTTGCCTTTGCTTTATTAGCTGGGTTTTTTTGGGGTGCTTATATTATCCTGTCTGCCAGAGTAGGCAAGGTTTTTACTACCGTTAATGGATTGGCGTTGATGACAGCAGCCCTAATAGTAGGGACGTTGGCACTTTTACCCTTGGGCATACTATCGGGAAGCTTACTACGACTCGAACCGAGGTACATTGCATTGGGATTGGCAGTAGCAATTCTTTCTTCGGCAATTCCCTACACTTTTGAATTAGAAGCACTGAAAAAACTACCCGTGCGTGTATTTGGCGTATTAATGAGTTTAGAACCAGCGATCGCAACCCTATTGGGCTGGATCGTTCTACGAGAACAATTAGAATTTAGAGCGATCGTTGCCGTAGGATTAGTTACCCTGGCTTCAGTTGGTGCTTCGGTTTTAGAAAAACGCCAGTCTGGGAAGTAATATGAAATATTTTTAGTTGGCTACAGAAGGAAAGACAGAGGGGCTAGGAGACAAGGGGACGCGGTGAAGTTGGAGATAGGGAAATGGGGAAGATAGGGAAGTAATAAGCACTGACACAGCTAATTTGATGCATTAGAAAAGTCCCCTAAAGGACTAGCTCCGCGTCCTAAAGGATACCGCTTCGCATATCGCACAGATAAACACAGATAAACACAGATGATTTGCTTGCTTACCAACAAATGATTGGGTTTTTGAGATGCAGCAGATAGTCCTAGTTTTTCCCGCTCGTTTATTGCACTATTTCAGCTGTGTCAGTCCACTACTAACTAATACCAAACCCATAAAGCTTTTACCCTAACAAACAACAAGTCCCGCTTGTCATAATAATAATGAGAAGCAGGACAAAGCTGTAATATTGCTCCACCTTTAAGATTGAAAGCAAGTAAGCTAAATAATCCCTGGTCCTTTACCTCCAGGCTCGTTGATTTCTTTGAGTTCTTCGGCGCGTTCGGCTTTTTCCGCCTCTTGCTTTTCTCTCAAATCTCCTGGTTCTTCGATATACATTTCTGGCTCTACTGCATAGTTATTAGCTAAGCCTTCTCGGTCTACAGTAGTACCTGCCGAAACGTCGAATTCGCCTTTCTTTTCGTTCGGTTCTTTAAAGTTTTCTCCTTCTCTTTCTTCTCTAGCTGCGGTTTCAGCAGGAGTGATACCGCGATCGTAACCGTCACCGTGTTTGTCTGATTGTGTCATGAATTTAACCTTATTGAAATAAAGTATTTTTCAATTGCAGTAGCAGACTATTGATTTTAGGATCTTGGGCGATCGCCTTAACGTCTGCCACCAATAAATTTGGTTATTAAACTGGATAATTTATTCAAATTCTATCTCGTAAATATTTACAATCGGTTCTGAGCTAAATAAAGAATTAAATATTTACAATCGAGCAGAGAGCAAACGTTGTTAGTCAGTAGTTGTTAGTCAGTAGTTGTTAGTCGGTAGGGTGGGCAAAAATAATTGGTGGCAAGTTTATCTTCTGTAGCTGGGATTTGCCCACTGAGTTAATCCCTTACTTTAGCTATCAATATACTGTTTTAGTTCCCAAGGAGTTACCTGACTCGAATAGGAGTTCCATTCTTTATAGCGCAGGTCGAGATAAGTTTTTGCACCTTCTCCTAGAACAGACATCAACAGTTCGTCGGCTTGCAAACATTGCAGGGCTTCATACAAACTGTTGGGTATAGTTTTTAAATTAGGAAACTCCGAACCACGGACAAACATATTTTCATCGAGTCGTTCTCCTGGAGAAGCATGGTTTTCCATCCCTGCCAAACCTGCTGCTAAAATTCCTGCCTGTGCCAGATAGACTGTAGCAGCCCCATCAATCAGACGACACTCAAAACGTCCCGCTTCGGGAATGCGGATCATGTGACTGCGATTGTTCCCCCCATAGGAAATATAACGAGGACTCCAGGTACTACCAGAAGCGGTGGTTGTCGCCCCGATACGGCGATAGGAATTGATCGTCGGGTTGCACAATGCTGTTAAACCCCGTCCGTGTTCTAAGACACCACCCAAAAATTCATAGCCTAGCTGAGATAGTCCCATCTCGTCGTCAGCATCGCCAAAAACATTAGTTTCATCTTGCCAGAGGCTGAGGTGTAAATGCGCCCCGTTACCTGTTAAGTTGGAAAAAGGCTTGGGCATAAAAGTTGCCGTCAGTCCTCGCTGTTCTGCCAGAGTTTTCACCATATATTTAAAAAAGACATGGCGATCGCCCGTAGTTAAAGCATCGCTGTATTTCCAGTTAATTTCAAACTGTCCGTTACCGTCTTCGTGGTCGCACTGATAGGGTTCCCAGCCCAACTGCTCTAGATATTCGATAATGGTTGCTAAAAAATCAAACTGACGCATCAAGTTCATCTGGTCATAGCAAGGACGCTCCGCGGTGTCTCTACCATCGGCAATCTGATAGCCTCGATCGGTGTTTTTGAGCAAGAAAAACTCGGCTTCTACTCCAGTTTTGAGTTCGTAACCGAGGTTATGGCATTTTTCCAGGACTTGTTTGAAGATGACTCGCGGTGCGGGGAATGGTTTTCCGTCGAGATAAACATCGCTGGCTACCCAACCGACGCTAGGCTGCCAGGGGAGAACGATTAGAGAGCTAGGGTCGGGAATAGCAGCCACTTCTCCCGCATCGGGTCCTAGACCTAAGTTTGAGGCAAAAGGAGCAAAAAAAGCACCAGATTCTTCAACGGAGGCAATTTTGGCAGCGGGGACTAACTTAGCCCGCGTTCCCCCCAAAACATCGGTATAGGAGACTAAAAAGAATTTTAGGTTTAGTTCTTCTGCTATTTGGGAAAGAGATTTATTGGCAGTTAAAGTTGCAACCATAATTTTATTCCTTTAGGTTAGTTGTTAATCGTTAGTTGTTAATCGTTAGTTGTTAGGGGATCGCAGGCGTTAGCGCGACGTTGTTAGCAGCGAAAATAAAGGACAAAAGACAAATAACTATCCCATGACAAAATCTGTTCCTGCCAGAGGCAATTTAGCCATTGCCGAAGCTTCCAAGGTCATAGCTACTAAATCTTCTCGTTCTAGGTTATGCACGTCAGATTTACCACAGGCTCTGGCTAAAGATTGCACCTCCATCATTATCGATTGCAGATAGTTGGCGACCAAAGTCGTTCCCTGTTCTACGGGTAATCTTTGCATCAGCTCTTCGTCCTGAGTCGTAATGCCTACGGGACACATTCCCGTATGACAGTGATGGCAGTGATAGGGTTCTGTTCCCAATTTGTGATAATCCTCTAGATAGACGGGTTTGTTGCAGCCCATCGCAATTAAAGTGGCAGTTCCCAAACTTACCGCATCCGCCCCTAATGCCAAAGCTTTAGCGACATCGGGACCAGTACGTATCCCTCCCGAAATAACTAGCTGTACCTTGCCATAAACATTCAGCTCTTTTAGTGCCTCTACTGCCTGCACCAGGGCTGGTAGGGTAGGAATCCCCGTATTTTCTTGGAAAATGCTTTGAGTGGCTGCTGTTCCTCCTTCCATGCCGTCCAAGACCACTACATCCGCCCCCGCTTTAACTGCCAGCTTGACATCATCCTTAACGCGGGTAGCTCCCATCTTGACGTAGATCGGGATCTGCCAGTCCGTTGCTTCCCGCAACTCTTCGATCTTAATCTTTAGGTCGTCCGCACCAACCCAGTCGGGATGACGACAGGGCGATCGCTGGTCGATTCCTTCGGGTAACGTACGCATTCCTGCCACTACCTTGCTTACTTTTTGCCCTAGCAACAAACCCCCACCACCAGGTTTTGCCCCCTGTCCTACGACAATTTCGATCGCATCGGCTTGTTTTAAATCTCGAACATTAAAACCATAGCGAGAAGGCAAGCACTGATAGACCAATTTAGCCGAAGCTTCCCGTTCGGCTGGCAGCATTCCCCCATCCCCCGTAGTGGTAGAAGTTCCCACCAAAGTCGCAGCCCGTCCCAAGGACACTTTGGCATTATGAGAGAGTGCGCCAAAACTCATCCCCGCGATCGTAATGGGAATTTCCAACTCCACAGGACGCTTGGCATAGCGAGTCCCCAACACCGTTTTTGTCAGACACTTTTCACGATATCCCTCCAGAGGAAAGCGAGTTAAAGAAGCAGTCAAAAACACCAAATCGTCAAACCGAGGAACGTTGCGAAAAGCACCATAGCCTCTAATTAAATAACGACCCAACTCCGCTCTTTGTTGAATTGCCTTAATAGTTTGAGGCGTATAGGTACTGCTAGTTTCTAATGTTTGTTTATCTACCATTATTTACAATTTTTTTAAGCTGAACATAGCAACTAAAGGCTAATAGCTAACAGCTAATAGCTAACAGCTTTTTATCAATATGCGTCTTTAAACTTGAACCAATCTTGAGCTTTAAAATGGTGTAATTCCTTGGCGGAAACTATTTTTTTAAAGTCATATTCGGCAAAATTAATTTCTAAACTATTTAATTCTGTTTCCAAAAACTGCCAATCTTGCGCTGTCATCGGTTCAAGCTTGGCATCCGCCCCCAAAGAAGCAATGTTTCCCCCGACATAAATCGCTCCCTCATAAATCGAGTCGGCTAGATTGTCTCCCGCATCGCCACAGATCACGATCCGTCCCTGCTGCATCATAAAAGCAGAACCATAGCCCACATTACCAGCAACGATCAAAGTGCCACCCTTGAGAGAAATTCCCGCCCTTGCTCCCGCATTACCCAGAATGGAGATTCTACCGCCACTCGCCGTAGCCCCCGCATTTGCCGAGGCATTACCACGAACGATAATTTGCCCGTCCATCAGGTTTTCACCCAAAGACCAACTACAATTACCCAAAACTTCCAGGTTCAACCCACTACTCAAACCACCGCAGTAATAACCCGCTGAACCAATGATTTCGATCTCGATCGGTTCAACTATTCCTACCGCTAGATTGTGTTTGCCAGCAGGGTTGAGCAATTTTACCCGCTCGATTCCTTCCGCAGCTAAAGCTTTAACTCGTTGATTTATCTCCTGTGTACTCAGCCCTTCACAATCGATGACCGTCTCTTTTAAAACCGTTGGTTGTTGCATAACTAATAACTAATAACCCTGGCTGGTAACGTCTTTGTGGAACTACTCCCTACCGACCAAACATTGATCTCTCCCGCATCAGGCTCGCGAAAGCTGCCACGAGGATCTAAATCGGGTATATTCAGCAAAGCTCGATATTCCGAAGCGATCGCCACCATTGTTTCTGACTCATAGATAACTGCGGGTTTAGCAGCATATTTGTCTCTAACCAAACCTACTTTGTCTGGCGTTGCTACTAAAAAAGTATAAGTGCCATCAAAGTCTTGACTCAGGTTGGCTAGGGCAGTTTCTAAAGTCATACCCTGAAGTAATTGGACGCGCAGATAAAGAGCGATCGCTTCTGAATCATTATCCGTTTCAAACTCAATGCCCTGTCGTTCTAGCTCAAAGCGCAGTTTATGATAATTAGCAATCTGTCCGTTGTGAACAATACACATATCTGGTGCAACCATAAACGGATGAGCGCGCAGGTTATCAACCATCGATTCGGTTGCCATTCGCGTATGTGCTAATCCATGACTACCTGCAAATTCGGCTAAATTGTATTTGGCAAACAGACTGGCAGCATCGTTTACTTCTTTATAAACCTCTAGCTGTTGTCCACTACTTTGTAGATGTACCTGGGGAAAATGTTTAGCTAACTGCACCTTTAAATCGTCAATAGTGCAATTTTGTAGCTCTAGTCTTACCCAACAATCTAGGTCAATTTGCTTCGTCTCGACAATTTTTGCCCATCCGTTTAGAACCTGCGGTAATTTCTGCCAATCTACCTGGGCTGTTCCACGCAAAACCAGCTTGGTTTCAGAATGCCTGACTTCTGGTCTATATACGCCTACTCCGCAAGAATCTGGTCCTCTACTTTCTAAAGGAGCGATCGCCCTCAGTAAATCTCTACCTAGACGGGAATTTTTTTGAGAATCTCGATAGATAATTCCAGCAATGCCACACACAGGCTAGTCTCCCAATAGCTCAATACTTGTCATAACAAGTTCTATATTAATCAAACTATGAAGGAAAGAAAAAAACAGTCTTGGTTGATACATTTAGCCAAACTTTCTCTAGCCTATATTTTCGTTGGCGACCAAAACTAAAACTATCTATTATGTTTATGTTATGAGTATTAATTGACACTCCCCTGCCTAAAGGCGAGGGGATTCTTGATTCAACCTAAGTTAACTAGATCCGTCAAAGACCGATCCCCGCTACTAGCTTAGTCCACAAGCGAACACGGTCTGCCCAACCGCTAAAATATTTAAGGCTGCATTTTCATCTCTGAGATTTACAGAGTTACAGCTAGGACAAGTCCACTCTCTAACATCTAGAGGCAGTTTGTCTAAAATATGACCACATGGATTACAACGTTTAGATGATGGAAACCACCGATCGATTGCACCTATTTTACGGTCATGCCATTTAGCCTTGTATTCTAGTTGGCGCAAAAATTCACCCCAACCGCAATCAGCTATGGCTTTAGCTAACTTGTGATTAGCCATCATGTTTTTTACTGCTAGAGTCTCTGTATAGATAGCTTGGTTTTCGCTAACCAATTTTGTACTCAGTTTGTGTAAAAAATCTTTTCGACAGTCGCTTATCTTAGCGTGAAGCTTTGCTATTTTCAACCTTGCCTTATATCTGTTATTAGAACCCTTCTTTTTCTTGGCTAGCCTACGCTGTAGAGTTTTGAGTCTAGCTTGGTATTTTTGATAGTGCTTAGGATTGCCAGAAGCAAAACCATTTGAACAGACAACTACATCTTTGATGCCAAGGTCAATCCCAACTTCTTCAGTACTTGGTTGCCACCCATCTAATTCTTCTTCTACCAAGAAAGAGACAAAGTATCTGTTGCTTGGGTCTTTGGACACAGTTATAGATTTTGGCTCGCCAGTAAAATATCTACTCCACTTAATTTTTAATGGTTGAGACATTTTGGCTAAAGTTAGTTTCCCCTCAACCCATTTAAAGGCGTTTGGGGCATAGTGAGCCGATTGCCTGTTAGCCTTTTTCTTAAATCTAGGGTATTTAGTTTTACCCTTGAAAAAGTTTTGAAAAGCCGTGTTTAAATGTCTCAATCCTTGTTGTAACGGGACTGCCGACACTTGTTTTAACCAAGGTTTTTCAGGATCTTTCTTCAGCTTGGTTAGAGCCTTGGAAGTATCTGTATAGCTGAGGGCGCGTCTGCGTGGGTTTCCCGCGCAGTTTATGTCGCCCGTCAGAGAAACATTATCCTGGTAGTAACTATTGGTTCTTAATGCTAATGCCCAGTTATACACGAATCTCGTACAGCCAAACGTTTGCGCTAGCTCTAATCGCTGCGAGTCGGTCGGGTAAAATCTATACTTAAATCCGCGTAACTGTTTCATGCTAACATTTTACCATGAGCCTGCTTAGATTGTAAACGCTAACCCACTACGCTGTTAAGGAGGGCGCGTCGCCAGTGGTTTCCCTGGCGTTTATGCCGCCCGTTTCGCTATCATCCCCTGCTTAAAAGTCAGGGGTCTTCTCGCTCACACTCGATAAATTATTTATCTAATGCTCTTAAGCGATGATTAATTCGGCTTTGAACCGCCTGTAATTCAGCCAGATTAGATAGATGTGCGGACTGAAAACAAGTTTGAATTTTCTTGAGAGTTCTTTCTAGATTCCTTGCCAGTTGCAAAGCCTGTTCGCTGGTTTTATCCATCTGCTGCTGTTCGTAAACCTGTATAGCGCGATCGCGTAAAATCTGAATTTTTACTGTTTCTTGCTCTTGAAACATCAACTCGATACGAAGTAAAATACGTTCTTGATTGTGAAGTTTCTCAATTACCATTTTTTTCGGATGAGCGGTGGTATTGAGCGGAAGTCTTGCCATCTTTTTTATTTCATCGATTAGGGAGCAAAAAATTGGCAGAGGTACTTGCTCAATACAAGATTGAAGTGAACCATTTTGATAGGCAATAACCTGAGTGCGATCGCGAATTAAATCGAGCTGCTCACTTTGATATTTAATAGCTTGGTCTAATAACTTTCCCCAAGATAGTTTGGCAGATAATCTAGGTAAAAAGTCTTTATCTTGGGGTGTTTCTGTTGCTGTTTTTATGGGCTGTTTTGTTTCGGCAATAACTTCAGCTATTTTCCCCTCACTAAAAGCAACTTCAGAATTGGCGGGATCTTCGGCAACTATAGTTAATTTATCATCGCCATCAGATTTCTGTTGCTTGACAAACTCAGGGGGAATTTCATAGAGAGTTGCTGCCGAGTCGGTTTTCGATGGAGGAGATTTTTTTGCAGACTGGGAAGCTAAGTCCATATCTTTAAAAAAGTCTAAATCTGGAGGTAAATCTGGTAATTCTGGTAATTCTGGAGGAGTATTTTGTGCTGACTGAGAAACGACTGTTGGGGCTGAATCCTTTGATTTCCTTGATGGAGTATGGTTTTTGCTAGGGTTGAAATTAGTATCGATAACAGTTTTGTTACGATCTAACTCAAATTCTTGAGGCTGCTGAGTATTAGCATAACTAGCCAGGATGATTTCAATGGTTTGAGAATCAATCGATTTAATTTCCAAGTTGTATTGAAATACTCTAGCAATTGAATTAACAAATTTTAACGATTCTTCTTCATTAGGCTGTAGCATTCCCAAAGTCAAATCGTTGGCTTCAAGTTTTAGGGGTAAAACCTGATAATGCCGACAGGAATCTACAGGAAACATCGAATCGATCAGCTGAAATATCTCTTTACTGTTGGCAAGACAATCAGCAAATAATGCTTCCTGAATATCATTTGAAGAGTGAGAATTATTATTTATTTGAGACATCTACCTGTTCAGAGAATTTATTAGTAAATATATAGTCTGGCTTGTGTCAAGATAACAAATAGTTATTGGTCGTTTGCTAGAAAGTTATCAATAGTTTCGTGGTTATTCAAAAGTGTTAAACAGCAAAGTAGGTAGTCAGAGATTACAGCGGTTATCTGTAAAAATACCAAGCATTTTTTTTGACAGTTGCCGATTGTTGATTGGTGTTGAACGACCATTTGAATTTGTTAATCTTGATAACCCTAAGTTACCCAAATAAACCTGTCAGATTAGCAATCAGACAAATTTCATTATTTTTGGGTGCGATCGTTTCTCTGGTTGAAGTTTCTTTTGTTCTCAATCCGATCTAGAATAATTGCTCTAGAGACTTTTGATAATTTATACAAATGACTGACAAATCGCCGATTCCAGTGGTAGTTAATGGTGCTTTGGGACAAATGGGTCGAGAAGTAATCAAAGCAGTATCCCAAGCGAAAGACATGATGCTAATCGGCGCAGTAGATCTCAATACCGAATATTTGGGTCAAGATATTGGAGAGATTATCGGGATTGGTGCGCTAGAAGTTCCCGTACTAAATGACTTACAAAGCGTTTTGGTGTTGGCAACCCAAGAAAAAATCCAGGGAGTAATGGTAGATTTTACTCATCCCGACAGCGTGTATGAAAACACTCGTAGCGCGATCGCCTATGGAGTTCGACCAGTAGTCGGTACTACGGGTTTGACCGACAAACAGCTCAAGGACTTGAGTGAGTTTGCCGAAAAAGCCAGCACGGGAGCTTTAGTTATCCCCAACTTTTCCATTGGTATAGTATTGCTTCAGCAGGCAGCGATTACTGCTTCTAAATATTTTGACCATGTGGAAATTATTGAGCTACATCACGATCGCAAAGCAGATGCCCCCAGTGGAACGGCGATTAAAACCGCTCAAATGCTGGCGGAAATGGGTAAATCATTTAATCCTCCCAAAGTTGAATCAAAAGAGACTATGGCAGGGGCTAGGGGCTGTCAGGCAGATAGTAATATTCCGATTCATAGCGTTCGCTTACCTGGCTTAATTGCCCATCAAGAGGTCTTGTTTGGTGCGCCTGGTCAACTGTATACTTTACGTCACGATACCAGCGATCGCGCTTGCTATATGCCTGGGGTACTGCTCTCAATTCGCAAAGTAACTGAGTTGGCTTCTTTAGTGTATGGTTTGGAAAAAATAGTTTAGTTACAATGGCTTTGCCGATGGTGAGATCATAATAAAATTTTGCAGATAGGTTGATTGGTAATTCATGCTAAAGCCGTTAACTAGAGAAAAAATGGAGCAGTTAATTCCTTTAATTGCTACAGGGCAGCAGTACCGTTACTACTGGGGCAAATGGTCGGACTTGCTAAATCGACTGCTAATTTCAGTAGTAGGAATTGTCGTAATATTAATTTTGGACTTGCTGTTTGGCGACCAGGGAGAAGCGTTAATTTTGCTGTTGGGTGGAGTTGCCTCTCTCTATTGGTTGTGGTGTCCCGTATACCAGGCAAGTATCCGTAATGCTGCCAATCGTCGCTTTAAGTATGCAGGTTTCTGGCGGGGCAGAGTTCTAGAGGTGTTTCTTACCGAAGAATTGATTGGAGAAGAAGAAACAGTCAATCAACGGGGAGAACTAGTAATCGTCGAAAATAGAGAACGCTGGATCAATTTGGTTTTGGGAGACAAAACGGGCTTTGAGGTGGATGTTCAAGCTCCCCTACAGCGCATTTACAAAGGAATTAAGCCTGGTCAAACTGCCGAACTCTTGGTGATGTCCAATCAACCAGATTTAGGTCGAATCAACAAAATTTCTGATGCCTATATACCCAGTCAGAATTTGTGGGTAGGACAATATCCCTATATTCAAAGAGATGTATTTGTTGAAGTTAGTCGCCAGCTAGGAGGTATGACCCCAAACAGAGCTAGACGCAGAAGCCCTAACCGAAATATTAAGCGTCGCGATCGCTAATATTCTATAGTCATTGCAAAAAGAAACCAGAGGTATCAGTCACCGAGATTGAATTAGCTTTAACTCTACTAAGTAGGTGGGGGTAATTAAATAGAAGATAATTAGTCAGCTTGGGGAGATGGGGAGATGGGGAGATGGGGAGATAGGGAGACTGGGAGATAGGGAGATAGGGAGATAGGGAAGAAACAAGATGTTTGGGTGTGATAAATTATTGTGTCTACCCACTTAACCACTAACC
>JADEXJ010000348.1 GCA_015207195.1 Pleurocapsales cyanobacterium LEGE 10410 | reverse complement strand
GACGAGGATTTGCTACTTTTCTGATGGTCGATGGATGCTTCACCAAAACCTTTTACCATTGGGAATCCTGATTATTAAATGGATTCTAACAGCATATTACAGCTTCATTTTTCTTGCGCTTACCCTGTGGCTAGTAGGTCGAGTCATGCAGCCGATTTATCGCTCATACCGTCAGATACAGCAGTTTACAGCCGATGCTGCCCACGAACTGAGAACTCCTTTGGCTGCGATTAGGGCAACGGTAGAATCTAGCTTGATGAAAACTAATCTCAGCGAAACTAATTCTAGAAATACTCTACAGACTGTAAACCGACAAAATCAAAGATTATCGCAAATTGTTTCCGACTTGATGATTTTAACTCGTTTAGATCGTCAATTATCGGGTGTGAAAACTTCTATTACTACTGAATCTGTCATCCTCAATGATTTAGTTAGCGACATAGCAGAAGAATTCGCTGCATTAGCTATTTCTGCCAATCTACAATTAAAGCTACAAATTAATACATCCCAAAACATTACAGTACAAGGCAATTCCGAACAGTTATACCGTTTAGTATCCAATTTAGTTATCAACGCGATTAAATATACCCCTAGTTCGGGAGAAGTAACTATTATTCTCGAATCAGAACGCCATGAAGCTATAATTCGCATTTCTGATACGGGCATTGGCATCGCCCCACCAGAACAAAAGAAGATATTCGATCGCTTCTTGATGCAGTCGCTACAACGCGGGGAACCCGCGCAACGCGCTGCATCGCTTCTATCGGGTCAATAGCGATCGCTCTCGGCAAACAGGAGGTTCGGGATTGGGTTTGGCAATTTCTAAAGCGATCGCACAGGCTCACAAGGGTACTATTGAAGTAAAGAGCGAACTAGGCACGGGAAGCACTTTTACCGTTAGGTTGCCATTGAATAATTCTTAACTAATGTAGGCGATCGCTCATAATTGCTATCGATTTATGCAGCATTCAATCCAAGATAATCTACAAACGGAACAAAATCTTTGTCTGAAAACAGCAGTGAATGATTATTCTCTATACAAAAGGTAGCGATGATAACATCATTTGTCTTTCGGATTGTAATACCTCGTTTCCTCAATGTTCTAAAATTGTTGGCACTCTCAATTGCAAGATCGGTGTTCAGCATATTGAACACTGTCAGAGAAGTTAAAACTTGTTTGGCTGTTATGTAATCCGTATCTTCGCGAAATCCTTGTAAAACTTCAGTCAGAATAATATCTCCAATGCCAATCGGTTCTACCCCTAAAATCTCGTCGAGTTTATTTGTTTGAACTGTATCTCTACCATTAAAATAGTCAATCCAAACACTCGAATCTACGATAATCATTAATTAATTCTCATCGCTTCAAGATCGCCATCCCACTTTAGTTTGCCTTTCAATTTCTTAATCTGTTTTTGGCGATCGAGCCTGACTAATGTTTTTAGTCCTAGTTCTACAACTTCTTTTTTAGTTTTTAAGCCAGTAGCTTGTAGAGCGTCATTCATCAGCTTTTCGTCGATTACAATATTTGTTCTCATCGTTTGAGTTGAATGTGTATTAGTTATAAATTTTGTACACATTATAGCCATTATTATTTGTCAAAAGGGAATACTAAAATTCAGTACCCACTCAAAAAACAGTTAATAATAACGTTAACTCAGATCTTGCACCTAATCAGACAAAAATCAAAACCTCTATCATTTAACCAGTGTCTAACTGTCTCTAACTGATTCAAAAGAGAGAGAAGTAAAATATGAGGTAGAAGTAAGAGTAATGTCTGTT
>JADEXJ010000347.1 GCA_015207195.1 Pleurocapsales cyanobacterium LEGE 10410 | reverse complement strand
CAATAACTGAGAGGATACGGAAATTAATTAGAACGACTATAAATGAAAAATAGAGTTATCTTTTTTGGGAATTAAATTCATTTCTTGAATTTCAGGGAGACAATAGGCGGGCATTGTAAAAGCTGTTAGATTTATCTGATAAACTTCTATCATGCCCACCCTGCAAGACGCGATCGCCTAGTTAAGCAAAGACAAAATTCTCGGCATTCAAGCCAGAAGCATCAACGCCCTGTAAAACTGCCAAGTCGCGATCGCCACTGGCAATCAAAGCATCTCCCTCACTATCGCTTATATTCAATATATTCAAGTCCTCGAAGCCGATACCCAAGCCAGCAACGCCGATAACATCAACGCCAGACTCAAAATCAGTAATTGTATTGGCTGATTCGGGAAATTCGGCACCAGCAATCCAAAATTGGTCTGCCTCTCCCCCCCCAGTAATCGTATTATCACCGCCGTTAAGGACAAAGAAGCGATCTGCACCATCAGCACCAACCACGCGATCTCCCGTACCTAAAATCGCCGTATCGTCACCAACATCGAGATAGATTCGATTATTGCCATCAGCCAGAGAAGCATCTACTAGATCGTTGCCTTCTCCAGCGAAAACCTCCATCTTGCTACCCGCAAGCTCAATCGTGTCCGCTTCAGTCGTACCAAATGCAGGCTCAAAACCAGAAGCGTCTGATTCGGCTACTTCTTCGGGGGTAACTCCAAAGAGAGTTTCATACATAATACGATACATATCGGTATTATCAACCGTATCTTCTAGCAAATCGGAGTTCAAACCATAACTTTTAGATACGATACTACCTGCCACGTCAGTCGTGCTGACATAAGCCGTACCAAACTCAAAAGTATCGCCGTTGGCATCGGGTTCTCCAGTAACGAAGGGTTCAGTATCGTTACCTGTTTGTCCGTCGAGGGGAACGGGAATACCATCAGCATTATCGCCAAAGGCTGCTAATTCTGGCTGTACACCTACCGTACCGACAGTCTCGCTTTCTGGATCGACATCGAGTACTTCTAAACCACCAGCATCACTATCGGCAGCAGTTAGAATCAAGGTATTGGGATCGACTTCATTAACAAAGTCTTGCGCGACACCGATCGCTGCATCTGCCCGTAGAGTAGCCTCAATCGCGCCAGCAGAATTATTATTGTTAGGGAAGTTATCCGAACCTTCTTCCTCTAGAACCACCATGAAGCCGTCTTCGGCATTGGCAAACTTATCGAGTTCCAGAGTTTTATCGAGCATCTCGGCAACGGTAGGGGGGTTTTCGTTCCCTGGTTGTCCATAAAGAGTTAGATCGCCATCCTCTTCCACCAAGCCTTCTTCAATTAGAGTAGCTTCGTCAGTATCGTTATAGGTATCTTCCGCTGCAAAAATTCCGATTACTTTATCAGTATCCTCAGGTAGGCTTTCTAGTTCTTCGCGGTTATAAATAATGGTGTAGCCCATCGACTCTGCTTCTTCGATCAGGTTGCGTCCATCTTCGCGGATACCTTCTTCTCCAAAACGTCCCACCGTACCGACAGGTAAGTAGTGAATTTCGCCACCACCCATAATTACGTCTGCGCCAGACTCGACGATTTCCGCCGTAATTTCCGCTACGTTACTGCGATCTTCAGCAGCCGAGAGAAATACACCCGTACCAGGTTCGGCGATGAAGCCAGAGTTAATCACCGCCGTGGGTTTGCCAGCAGCGATCGCTTCCTGCATAATGGTCGTGCCTTCCTGTCCTGAAAGAGAAGTATAGGGGTTGCCCGCCTCATCCAAACCATAACTA
>JADEXJ010000094.1 GCA_015207195.1 Pleurocapsales cyanobacterium LEGE 10410 | reverse complement strand
ATTCCGTCAAACTATTGCTTTGTCTAGGTTCTGGCTTGGTCGGAAACTCTCGTCCCTCTCAACCGCGCATTTACCAATATAAGCAATCTGTTTCTTAAAGTCAACCCCTACCGCTAGAAAAATTGCATCTTTTTTGCTACTCTTTCTCAAAGCCAGTCATGCTATGGTGTTTTGGCAGATATTTTAATAGCATTTTTTATGTCTTTATCTTTTCAAGAAATTATTGCCACCTTAAATAGATTTTGGAGCGATCGCGACTGCGTAATAGTCCAGCCCTATGATACAGAAAAAGGTGCAGGAACAAAAAACCCCAGTACTTTTTTAAGAGCATTAGGACCTGAGCCTTGGGCTGTTGCTTACGTTGAACCCTGTAGAAGACCTACAGATGGTAGGTATGGGGAAAATCCCAATCGGTTTCAGCATTACTATCAATATCAAGTTTTGATCAAACCTTCTCCTGATGATATTCAAGAAATTTATCTCAATTCTTTAGAAGCTTTAGGCATTAGTCCTGAAGAACATGATGTTCGATTTGTAGAAGACAACTGGGAAGATGCTGCTGTTGGTGCTTGGGGTGCTGGTTGGGAAGTTTGGCTAGACGGTATGGAAGTTACTCAGTTTACTTATTTCCAGCAGTGTGGCGGAATTGATTGTCGCCCTGTTTCGATCGAGATTACTTATGGTTTGGAACGATTAGCCATGTATTTACAGAATGTTGATGCAATTACCAAGATTAAATGGAACGATCGCCTGTCTTATGGAGATATCTTTTTACAGGGAGAGATTGAGCAGTGTACCTATAATTTCGAGGCATCTGATCCCGATCTGTTGTTTAGTTTGTTTGGGCTTTATGAGAAGGAAGCCAAGCAACTAATTGAGCGCGGACTAGTGATTCCTAGTTTGGATTATGTCCTCAAGTGTTCTCACAGCTTTAATTTGTTAGATGCTAGAGGAGTTATTGCTGTTACAGAAAGAACCCGCTATATAGGAAGAATTCGCAGCATGGCTCGGCAAGTAGCACAACTTTATTTAGAGCAGAGAGAAAGTTTGGGGTTTCCTTTGCAAGAGGTGAGATAGCCTTGGCTTGATGGACGCTTGCCAAAACAGGTTTTGTTAAGGAAAAGAAATTGATGGCCAACTTTAGCATAGGAAAAACTGTACTATATAGACGTTTTTAGCCGTGCTTGGACAACTTGTATTAGTCAGCTTATTGAGAATTAATGGCAAAAGCTGTATGATAAAAATTCTAAAATGTTTTTTCATTAATCCATAATTACGCGAACTTTTATGAGTAACCAAATCAGCAAGTTTTCCCGACGTTTTTTTCTAGGCATTGTTACCGCAGCCTTGATTGTTTCTTGTAACCAAACTCAAGACAATCTGTCTCAAAGCGAACAGCAAGCCGAAGCAGCAACTCAAAGTGGACGGGTTAATATTTATTCTTCTCGTCATTACAATACTGATGATGAACTTTATGACGGTTTTACCGAGCAAACAGGTATCAAAGTCAACCTAATTGAAGGCAAAGCCGATGAACTTATCGAAAGAATTAAGAGTGAGGGAGCAAATAGCCCCGCTGATATTTTGATTACAGTAGATGCAGGACGATTGTGGCGTGCTGCACAAGCAGGAATTTTTGCCCCAGTAGAGTCGGAAGTATTGGAAGAAAAGATACCTGCCAATTTGCAAGACCCAGATAATCAATGGTTTGGCTATAGTAAGCGGGCGAGGGTAATTATGTATAACAAAGACCAAGTAGATCCCTCACAGCTTGCCACCTATGAAGATTTAGCCGACCCCAAATGGAAAGGTAAAGTAATAATTCGTTCTTCAGGCAATATTTACAATCAGTCTTTAGTAGCAGGAATGATTGAAGAACAGGGAGAAGAAGCAACAGCAAAGTGGATTGAAGGTTTAGTGGCTAATTTTGCTCGTCCTCCCCAGGGTAACGATACTTCTCAAATTGAAGATGTGGCAGCAGGAGTAGCAGATCTGACTTTGGCTAATACTTATTACTTAGCAAGATATCAAGACAATCCAGAAGTATTTGAAAAAGTTGGTATTTTCTATCCTAACCAAGACGGTAGAGGAGCGCACGTCAATATTAGTGGTGCAGGGGTGCTGAAAAATGCTCCTAACAAAGAGAATGCGATCGCCTTTTTGGAATATCTAGCAAGTCCTGAAGCTCAAGAATTTTTTGCTTTGGGAAATAACGAATATCCTGTAGTAGAGGGTACGCCCGTCAATCCTGTAGTAGAAAGCTTTGGTGAATTTGAAGATAATACTGTTAATGTCTCCGCCTACGGGAAAAATAATGCAGATGCGGTTAAAATTATGGATCGCTCAGGATGGAAATAATTTAATCCATAAGTAAACAAATGAAACAATTTCTCGGTCTGGCAGCTTTAACTGATATTCTGCTAGTAGGTGGTATAATGGTCGCCTCTTCACCTGTAAGAGCGGAATCAGCTTTATCAGTCGTTTATCCGCCTCCAGAACATCAAACTGTCGCCGAGAAAATATTTTTTATTGGTACGGCATCACCTCAACAACCTGTCTTAATTAACGGTAAGCCGATCAAAAATCGTAGTAGTTCGGGGCATTTTGCTCCTAGCCTACCTTTAGAGATGGGAGAAAACATTTTTGTTATTCGTCAGCAGAATGAGGAGATAGAGCTTAAGGTTACTCGGATTAGCGATCGCCCAGAAATTCCTCAAGAGTTGGCTTTTGCTCCTGATTCTTTGACTCCTAGCGTAGATATTGCTCGATTACCTAACGAACCCATTTGTTTTAGTGCAGTAGCTCTACCCAATGCCAATGTTTCAGTGCGAATTGGTAGCAGTAAAACACTACTGTTACCTCAAATAGAATCTGTTGACTTACCTCCTAATTCTGCGGTGCTGACGGCAGAAAATCAGCCGATCACAAATAAGAGTAGGGGGAAATATGTAGGATGTACGGTGCTAGACATTTCTCGCAACTATGGCAAGCCAACGTTTGAATTGAAACAAGGCGATCGCACAATCACCAAACAGGGTCAGGGAGAAATTCAAATTCTTTCTCTTCAGGATATTAGAGTAGTTGAGGTTACTGCTGATGCAGGAGTAGCCAGAACGGGAGCGAGTACCAATTATTCTCGTTTGACCCCCTTGCCCAAAGGAACAAAAGCCAGAATAACGGGAAAAGAGGGTGAATGGCTGCGACTCGATTATGGTGCCTGGATCAAAGCAGAGGAAACTAAACCCGTACCAGGTAATGTTCCTCCCCAGTCTATAATTCGGGGAATTACTTCTAGACAGCTAGAATCAGCTACAGAGGTTGTTTTCCCCTTACAGCTACCCGTACCAGTAGAAGTCAAACAAACAGAAACCAGTATTACTCTTACTCTGCACAACACTACTGCTCAAACCGATACAATTCGCCTCGATAATGATCCAATAATTAAACGTCTCGACTGGCAACAGGTGTCTCCAACCCAGATTGACTATGCTTTTGAACTTCGTCAGGAACAGCAGTGGGGTTACGATTTACGTTACGAAGGCACAAATTTAATCTTTTCCTTGCGCCATCCTCCTAAAATTACATCGGCACCCGTTATGGGTTCTATGAGATATCGTGACGATGGTTTGATTGAGGGTAAAGTAATTGATACCAAAATTCAAAAGCCTCTTAACAATGTCGAGATACTTTTAGATCCTGGACATGGAGGAGAAGAACCAGGAGCTAAAGGACCAACAGGCTATCCCGAAAAAGAGATTAATTTATTGATTTCAAAATTGGTTGAGCAAGAATTAACCCAGCTAGGAGCTAAGGTTTATTTGACTAGAGAAAGAGACGTAGATGTATCTCTTGAAGAAAGAATGGCAATGATTGACAAAGTTAAACCCGATCTAGCTGTTTCAATTCATTACAATGCTTTACCCGATAATGGAGATGCAGAAAACACTCAGGGCATTAGTACCTTTTGGTATAATACTCAAGCTCATGCTCCAGCAATATTTTTACATGACTATTTAGTCAGGCAATTAAATCGTCCCGACGCTGGGACTTTTTGGAACAATTTGGCTTTGACTCGCCCCCATACCGCACCATCTATTTTACTAGAGTTGGGTTTTATGATTAATCCTGAAGAGTTTGAATGGATTAGCGATCGCCAAGAACAACAAAAGCTAGCCAAGACATTGGCTGAAGGAATTAAAGAGTGGTTTACTCAAGACTATTCTTTTTAAGAGCTAATAATCGAAAAATGATTCTTCTCAATTTTGGACTGTGAGTCAGAATCGACCAAAAAATTATCTACAAGCCGATTAATAGGTTGATATAAAGTATGCCTGGGAAAATCCAAATATCTTTTCCCAAGCATAATAGGCATTGCTATATGAGTTGATTACTATAAAGTGAGGCGATCGTTTTGATCAGGCTTCATCCGAGCTGATAATTTTAGGTACGCGAAAAAAATCTCCTTGCTGTTCGGGAGCAGCTTTTAATAACTCTTCTTTATAAGCGAAGGGAGTTAACTTATCGGGGCGAGTAATATTGCTGGTTTCAATTGCTCTAGTGGTTGGTGGTACGTCAGTAGTGTCTAACTCACTTAGCTGCTCAAAATATTCAAGAATGCTGTTTAATTGAGTAGTAAATTCCACTTCTTCAGCTTCAGTGATTTCCAGCCTGGCTAGGTTAGCAACTCTTCTTACTTCTTCGCGATCAATCATTTATGTTGATGGTTAATATTTGATGGTTGATGATGATGGGATCTTGAAAAATGATTGTCTCCCACCTTGCTAGACTATCACAGCTAATTTGAGATATTGAACAAGCCCTCAAATAAATGCCAATAAACTTAGGTGGCTTTGGATCATGCTCACCATTCTAAAGTTCGTCTAGCAGATATAGCCAGTTGTATTAAATGGTCAGAAAGGCTGGCAGCTAATAGCTTTAAAAGAATACATCCATTTCGGAACGTCCTGTAACCTTGAGCCAGTTTTGAGCTTCCATGTAGTTGTTGGGGGCGATGCGAATTGCCTGCTTCCAGTATTCGGCAGCTTTGTCGTAATAAGACTCTGCTGTTTCCACGTCCCCTGCTTCTTTAGCTTTTTCTCCTTCGTAATGATAGATCACCGCAATATTGTTTAATGCCTGGGGCATTCTAGGGTTGAGGTCGATCGCTTCGCTATACAGCTCAACCGCTTTATCAATGCTGCCATTGCTGGCATAGATCAGACCCATATTATAGAGAATGTAGCTGCGATCATTAGGGTCTTCTTCTAAGGTTAACGCTTCTTCGTAGTTTTCTAAGGCTTCGGCGTATTCCCCATCTCCTTGAGCCGACATTCCATCACGATAGTAGGCAAAAGCTTCTTTAGCTTTTTTATTGGTAGGCAGAGCTTTAAGAATAATGTCTGCCATAACGGTAAAGGTCTTGTCTACAAAGTTGTCATTTCTTTGGGTGCGTGGCATAGTGATTTCCTAAATTGATCAAATTATAGTTATGTAGATAGTAGCGTCAAACGCAAATCAAAAATTATAAGATACGTTTCAAGCAACTAATTCTGATAAAGGCGTGTCGCCTGAACTAAATTCAGGCATTTACGACGCGAAGCTATATGCGAAGCCCTATCCTAAAGGATTCCCTTATCCCACAGGGATACACTCCGCTATCCGAAGGTGTACCCTTTAGGAGTCCTTTAGGATACCCACCCGTAGAACTTGAGTTAGTCGCTTGCTGTTAGTAAAGAGCGATCGCAACTCTAAGCTAGATTTTGCAGCTAAGATCTCCTGCTGTTTGAGAAAAACGCAAGTTTTCTTCATAGTCTACGGGGCAATCAATTACGGAAGGGACGTTATCTGCTAGGGCTTTTTGCAAGGTGGGAATCAAGTCTGCTGCCGATTCTACTCGATATCCTTTTAGTCCCATACTCTCAGCAAATTTGACAAAGTCAGGATTACCAAAATCAGTCGAAGTAGAATGACCAAACTGATTAATTTGCTTCCATTCAATCAAGCCATAGCCGTTGTCGTTAAAGATTAGGGTGACAAAAGGAGTTTTGACCCGTAAGGCAGTTTCTAACTCCTGACAATTCATCATAAAGCCTCCATCTCCCGTTACTGCCACTACCTTGCGCTCTGGGTGAACAAGTTTGGCTGCCATCGCTCCTGGTATGGCGATTCCCATTGCTGCAAAGCCGTTAGAAATAATGCAGGTGTTGGGACAATCGGAGTGATAGTGACGCGCCATCCACATTTTGTGCGCTCCCACGTCAGAAATCACAATGTCTTCTGGAGCCATTACCTGACGCAGATCATAGATAATTTTCTGGGGCTTAATCGGAAACCCAGCGTCATTGGCATACTGTTCGTAGTTTTCTCTAATCTGACTTCTCAAATTTACCGCAGCAGGAGTTTTTTTGCCAGAGCGATCGCAACGTTTGACAATATCATCGAGGGAATCAGAGATATCACCAAAGACTTCGACCAGAGGAATATAGCTACTATCAATTTCTGCTCTACCTTCGTCGATGTGAATAATTTGCTTATCACCTTCGGGATTCCATTTTTTTGGTGAGTATTCAATGAGGTCATAACCAACGGCAATCACCAAATCTGCTTCGTCAAAAGCACAGCTGATCAAATCTCGCTGCTGCAACCCAATTGTCCACAAAGACATGGGATGGGTATAAGGAATTGCACCTTTACCCATAAAGGTGTTGGCAACGGGAATATCGAGCCTAGTAGCAAATTCAGTGAGAGATTCACTAGCACAACTACGAATTACGCCGTTCCCTGCCAGAATTATCGGGTTTTTCGCTTTAGATATGGCAGCAGCAGCAGCATTTAAGCTCCGAGTCGAGGCATAGGTTTTTTCTCGATTATCTTGACGCAAAGGCTTGCCGTCAAAAGACATGGCAGCAATATTTTCTGGTAAATCTATATGAACCGCACCTGGCTTTTCTGATTGAGCGACTTTAAAAGCTTTGCGGATAACTTCGGGAGTATTATCGGGGCGAACAATCCGAGCGTTCCATTTTGTAATCGGGGCAAACAACGCTACCAGATCGAGATACTGATGAGATTCAATATGCATCCGATCTGTTCCTACCTGTCCCGTGATTGCCACCAAGGGCGCGCTATCGAGGTTAGCGTCGGCAACTCCTGTCATTAGGTTGGTTGCTCCAGGTCCTAAAGTAGATAAACATACTCCTGCCTTACCCGTCAAGCGACCGTAAACATCGGCCATAAAAGCAGCTCCTTGCTCGTGACGGGTAGTGATAAATTGAATTGATGAATTTCTCAAAGCCTCCAGGATATCCAAATTTTCTTCTCCTGGTAAACCAAAGACATATTCTACCTCTTCATTTTCTAAACACTGAACTAAAACTTCTGCTACATTTGATTCGCCCATTGTGCCTAATCCCCCACTTATCAACTAAATAGTTTCTTCCCAGACTATTATTATTACCAAACTACAGGTTATTCGTAACTGATATTTTACTGATTATTCGATCGTTCTCTGACTTATCGCCAGGCTAGCCGATTAACTATTAACTATCGATTTACTACATCTGAATTTTGGCTTGAGATTCAAAGCAAAGCTAGCAACTAGAATAGTCAATCCCCCCGTAATCCATAATGGAGTAGTGTAATTTAAGCTAACTAGCAAACCAGAAATTACTGGTCCGATCGCATTCGACATACTTAAATAAGACGAATTAATTCCCAAAATTTCTCCCTGCTCTTTTGTATCTGAGTTGAGAGACAGCACCGTGTCAATCAAAGGCATAGGGAAAGAATTAACCACGCCAAACACAATCAAGATTATTACGAATGCACCATAGGTGGGAAAGGTTGGCATTAACAAAAATGTCACTCCCCGCAATGCCAAAGAAACGGCAACAATGTCAATCAGATTGAATCTTTTACTCAAGGGTTCTAAAGCAAATACCTGAGATATAAAGCCTAACATTCCTACAATAGCAAACATAATTGCTAACCTTTGGGAATCTTGGTTCAGCACGTTGAGAAAAAATGGCTGAAAGGCAAAGGTGAAAATTGTAAAGGTACTACCGCTTAAAAACGTCAGGATAAATAGTTGACCTAACCTTGGTCTAGTTGCCGATTTAGCAATCTTGCTAAAGGCAAAATCGTCCCAGCTCAATTTAAAGCCCTGTTGCCTAGAAGTCGTTTCAGGTAAGAAAAACAAGGTTAACAGGGACGCAAAAGCAGCGATCGCCGCACTGACAAGAAAGCTCATTCCCAAAGGCGAAATTCCAGGCAAGGTCGGTAATTGTTGCGCTAAATAGCTCAAGACTGGACCAATAACGAACCCCAAACGGAAAGTAGCTCCAAAAATTCCAAAGGCTTTAGGACGCTGTTGGGGAGTGGTAATGTCGCTAATTACCGCACTAGCAACTGAAGTGTTTCCCCCAGTCAAACCATCTAACATTCTGGCGGTATATAGTAACCAGGCAACCCCTGCGACGCTAGCAAGTAAGTTGGAAACCATCGTCCCTGCCAAGCTAAATACCAAAATATATTTACGTCCCAGGCGGTCTGATAGCTTACCTAATACGGGAGTGCCAAAAAACTGAGAGAGCGCAAAAGTTGTAGTCAATAAGCTAGCTTGGAAGTCGCTCAAGCCAAACTGTTTGGCGTAAGGATAGAGCAGGGGAATAATTATCGTAAAGCTGATAGCGTTTATTAGGGCAATTAGAGCAATCAACCAGAACAAAGGCGGTAAATCGAAATATTCGCGCCACTTGGGAATTCTCATTTATTAAGTTTTATTAATTGAGTTTAAAGTATATCCCAACCGCTCTATTGACGAAACTATCTATAGTATGGTGTGACTTTGAGCGATCGCTCTGGTCGATAATTGTAAACTTAGTCTTGCCCGATCAAGGTCGTAAGGAAAAGGTTTAGCTACTGGCTGATAATCTCTTTGATTCGGCTTACCATGATGCAACACCGCATTAACTAGCAAACAATCACGATCGGCAAAATTAATTGCGCCATGTAAAATTCCCCTAGGAATAGTCACCACCTGAGGGATTTCTTCACTCAAAGGAATATATTGATACTCGCGATCGTATAAAACTACTAAAACAAAGCTTCCTCTAACTACTAATAATTGGTCAGTTTGGTGTCTATGAACGAATAGGTCATCAACAGTCTTAGCAGGTACTTTGACCAACATAGTTTCATCACTAGATTGGGGCGTATAAAATTCTGACATTCCTCCCTGTATAGATTCAATTTTTTGTAGGGTTACACCTTGAATTAGTCCCATAATTTTCGACAGCTTGTATTATAAAATGTTGGTTACAAAGTAGAAATATATTTTCTGTTTAAAGTAAACAAAGATTACAGTTATTGTTTATTTTAACAAGTACATATTGACAAAAACTGCTCAATAGTATCTAAATACACAGTTATCCAGACTTTTTTTAGTAAAAGTAACAAAACGTACACTTTAGAACCTGGTATGAATAAGAGTTAGTAGTTCGAATTTAAATTGATACAGTATCGATCATGAACGAATCTTGTATACCCGATGACGTATTAAATTTCTGGTTTTCTCAAAGGGTCAAACCATTGTGGTTTAAGAAAAAGATAGAATTTGATCGCGAAATAGAACGACGTTTTTTCGATACCTATCAATTAGCTAGAACTGGTAAACTAGACTCCTGGCGTAACGATCCCCACGGTGCCTTAGCTTCGATCATTCTGCTAGATCAGTTTCCCCGCAATATGTTCCGCAATACACCCCAAGCTTTTGCTACAGACAACCAAGCAGTAGAGTTAGCTAAATACGCCGTGGACAAAGGCTATGAAAGAGATTTGTCTCCAGAAGAGCGATCATTTTTATATATGCCTCTGATGCACAGTGAAGATAAAGTAGACCAGGCAAAATGCGTCGAACTTTTTACCAAGTTGGGTAAAGAAGAAAACCTCAAGTTCGCTATCAAACATCGAGAAATTGTCGATCGCTTTGGACGTTTTCCCCATCGTAACGAAATGCTAGATAGAACATCAACTTCCGCAGAACAAGAGTTTCTTACCCAACCAGGTTCGAGCTTTTGAGCAAGTCAAATACCTTGATTTAAATCCTCGAACTTCTTAAGGACTAAAGGGTAGGTTATTCCATTGTCGTTGCTTCTTGAAACTACCAATTTTTGGTGGTAATCCGTAGGGTCAGTTGGTAAAAACTTAGTTCGAGTTATCCGACTGCAAATCTCAAGCCTTTATTCTTTCACCATAGCATCTTTGGGGTTTTGGATAACCACAGTCTCTTTGTAAGACTTTCCTTGAGGAGTCATCGGCTTATACTCGGTTCGCTCTTTATTACAGTAGTTTAAAAACTGGCTGTTGTCAGTGCTATGAGCCATATAGCTATAGGAAATTTTGGTGTCGTTACCCAAGGTGACAACATCACCAGAAGTTAGGCGATGCAGAGTTTTTTTTGTTCCGTTGACAAATATGCCGTTGCGACTTTTTTTGTTTTTGCCCTTACCATCAATAATCCAGTAGGAATAATCGCTTCTACTACCATCTTCGGTATATCTCATCCAAGCCACAGTAGCATGGTGGCGGGAAGCCAAAGAATCACTAATCACCAGATCGTTATTGGGATGGCGACCAATAGAAAACAGACTAACGTTTAGAGAAACTGCTCGTCTCGATTCTGGAGATTCTACAATCAGTACGTGTCTCCCCTTAGCTAGATCCGCTTGGTTTAGCTTGACCAAAGTTAGTTTAGATTTATTATCAGCCATATGGTTGAATTATATATTTTTACACCTAATGTCAATATTTAGGTAAGGCGAAGCAATTGTTTATAAATTGAATGATTATTTATTTTCAGAAAAGCCAAGCTTGTAGTCTTGACCAATATTTAAAATTCAGATTTATCAGATACATAATACATTTCGACCTGTATATGTTGTTTATATTTTAGTCGAAAAAAAACAATTAGCAATGTTGCTTACTGTTACATAATAAACCTTCTTTTCTGGTTTAATATCATCAGTAAAACTATGGAATTGTGACAAATTTCAGCAAAATTACTTAGGCAATAGGGATTCACAATAAACTCTAAATCCAGCTTCTTGCAATGAGGCGATCGCCTGTTCTTCATTTTGTACCCAAAACTTTTGTCCAAAGCGCACAAACTGCCTTTGTTGACCTTGACCAATTGCTGCAATCACGGGAATTTTAAACTTATCTTGCTCGACAGATTGTTGCTCTAAAATTCTCTTGAGATAACTATTTTTTGTACGATCTAAAGCTTGTTCGGGAGTAATTTCCAACATCAGCATTTTAACCTGTTCTACTGCCTCAGCATCATCAATAATTAGCTGATATTTTTCGTTTCTTTGTTGTGCTTTTCCCCAAACAATTAATTGCCTACCTTCTTCTAATAAAAGTTCTAACTTATTGTAGGTACTGGGAAAGATCGTTCCTTCCGCTTCTCCTGTAATATCCTCAATTTGAACAAAAGCCATCGGATCTCCTTTTTTGGTAATGATTTTTCTTACCGAATTGAGCATGACTACCGCACTAACTTTTTGTCTGGCTTTTTGTTCGGATAATTCATTCAAGCTGATAGGAGATAAAATCTGTGCTGCTTGATGAATTGATTTGAGAGGATGATCGCTGATATAAAAACCGATATATTCTTTTTCCAAACGTAATTTTTCTTGCAGGGGGTAATCTTCCACTTTGGGTGTACTGGGTGCTTGCTCAAAAGCATCAGCATCATTGGTTGTTTCTGCTGCATCGCCCATCATGTCAAATAAATTTAGCTGACCGCTAGCTTTTTCCTTACTACGTTGTTGCGCCCAAGCAGTAATTACATCAATGTTGTTGATTAACTGTCTGCGATTAGGCTGGATGCGATCGAATGCACCACAGTAAATTAAAGTTTCCAAAGCTCTACGATTGACGGTGCGTAGTTCTACCCGTTCGCAAAAATCTGCTAAAGATTTAAATTCACCATCTACTTTTCTCGCACTGAGTATATTTTCAATTGCCCCCTGTCCCAAATTTTTGACCGCAGACAAGCCAAAAAGAATATTATTGTCATCCAGGGGTAAAAAATCTTCTTCAGAGCGATTAATATCGGGAGGCAAAATAGTGATGCCCATTTTTTGAGCGTTTTCCCGATAGCGGTCTACTTTATCCTGAATTCCGCTGCTGGCAGTCAGCAAAGCAGACATATATTCCACAGGATAATTAGCCTTGAGATATGCAGTCTGATAAGTTACATAAGCATACGCTGTGGAATGAGACTTATTAAAACAGTTAGAGGCAACCATCCCGTTAGCCAACCAAAAGTTGTGATCTCGGACTACGCCAATATCGTATACTGCTTGTTTACCTAGCGATCGCCGACTGACTATTTTTGCCATGATTGAAGTAAAAAAATTTAAAATAAGTTACAAGTTATGACTCACCGTCAATCTCTAAAGTCGGACGGTACCTAAAATCGTTAAAATCACATTATCTCTTAAATACACTTATTTTTGGGGCTACGCCTATCGATACTATATACGGTAAATATAAAGGATTAAAACCAAGTCAGTTAAAGCAGCTAAAGAAACTTTATCATCAGAAGTTGCCTGGGGATGTTATCGTTACCCCAGAGTTTGCTCAAAGAATCGCTGCCGTTAGTACTGAGATCAATCAGCCTGTCTGTACCTACATCAATCGCCGAGGACAGGTAATTAGAGTAGGCGTGGGGAATGCTCGTCAAACCCAGATTCCCCCTTTAGAACTGCCTCGTTATGGTGCCAAGCGTCTTTCTGGGATTCGCTGTATTGCTACTAAATTAAAAGCCGAACCGCCTAAAGAATCCAGTTTAACTGCGATGGTTCGTCAAAGGTTAGATGCGTTGGCATTGTTAACCCTTACTGGTACGGGTAAGTTTAGAAGGGGTGGTGGGGCAACAGGCTATGTTCGAGATACTTATCTAGCTCACTTGTTACCTCAATCGGAAGTTATTTTAGGAGAACAGGAATACTGGTCGGTATCTGCGCCGATGAGTCTGAATGATTTGGGCGAACAAAATTTTTTGGGCTTGGTTGAAAGCTTGGAAGCAGAGTTTGAACGGGAATACGTTGCCCAACAGGTAGACATCAGCCACGATCGCGTGGTCTTAGTTGGTTTGCGGGATGACAAGATTGCCGAACGGGAATTTGAAGACCGTTTAAATGAACTTGTAGGGCTGGTAGATACCGCAGGTGGAGAGGTATTGGAAATAATTCGGCAAAAGCGATCGCGCCCCCATCCCAAAACCTTGGTGGGAGAAGGCAAGGTGGGGGAAATTGCCCTACGGGTACAAACTTTGGGTGCTAACCTAGTAGCTTTTGATCGCTCTCTTTCTCCCGCCCAAATTCGTAACTTGGAAACCCAGTTTGGTGTACGGGTAGTCGATCGCACGGAAATTATTCTCGATATCTTTGCCCAACGCGCTCAATCCCGTGCGGGTAAACTCCAGGTAGAATTAGCCCAACTAGAATATATGCTGCCCCGTCTGGTAGGTAGGGGACAGGCGATGTCTCGTCTGGGTGGTGGTATCGGAACTAGAGGACCAGGAGAAACCAAGCTAGAAACCGAAAGGAGAAGTATTCAAAAGCGGATTGCTCGGTTACAGCGAGAAGTGACCGAATTGCAGGCACAACGCTCGCGGATGCGAAAACAACGTCAAAAACAGGATGTTCCCAGCGTAGCGATCGTCGGCTATACCAATGCGGGTAAATCAACTTTGATTAACGCCTTGACCAACTCTGACGTATACGTAGCCAACCAGCTATTTGCTACCCTCGATCCGACAACCCGTCGCTTATCTATAGCTAATGCGGATACGGGGAAGCCAGAAAATATTTTATTGACCGATACGGTAGGTTTTATTCAACAGCTACCCCCACCCCTAGTAGATGCTTTTCGCGCCACCTTAGAAGAAGTAACCGAGGCAGATGCCTTAATACATCTGGTAGATCTATCCCATCCTACTTGGGAAAATCAAATCCGTTCGGTGATGGAAATTTTAGGTGAAATGCCGATCGCCCCAGGACCGATCTTACTAGTGTTCAACAAGTTAGACAAAGTAGGTAGCGATGCTCTAACTAAGGCTAAAGATGAATTTCCCTTGGCTTTATTTATTTCTGCTGGCGATCGCCTGGGATTGGAAACCTTACGTCAGAAACTGTCTTTGTTGGTGGATTTTGCAGGAGTAGGAGATTAGTAAATTTATTGATAATAGATCACAGCTTAATAATACTTAGAAACCTTAAAATCTAGCTAGATTTTTGCTGTTTTAAAAATAAAATGAATTTGAGCAGTTCACCACAGTATTTATCACCTCTATCTCCTACAGGAGTAATTTTGTTAGATGTAGAGAATTTTCCATTGAAGCTAGACTTAGGGCAAGCTCTCAAGCCATATTGCCGACATCCTATTACGCTTAAGTTTGCAGTAGCGAATTGGCAAAATAGTAGTATTGCCAAACTAGATAAATATTTACACTCCACAGGATATCAACTAATTCATGTCCCGAAAGAAAAAAATGCAGCCGATGCTCAAATTTTAACTTTAGGTGCATCTCTACAGTTAAACTATCCTCAGGTCAAAGATATTGTGATTGTTTCTGGCGACTCTATCTTTAACTATTTGCACCAAACTTTACAAAGGCAGGGGTGTAATACTTACAAAGTTTATCAGCAGTCAGGAAATGTTTATATTGATGATTTTATTAGCGATCGCGCTTCAATAATTACTAAAGTTTTCGCTCCTCTTCAACAGACTACAGAGCATAAGTTACGAACTAAAATAGAGCTTACTTTGGGTGGTCTGATGCAAAAACAACAGCAAAAAGTAACTTTGTCTCAGTTATCTCAAGAATTCAAACTTAAGCACAACAAGTCTATTTCTGAAGTTTTAAAAAACCATAAGCTGCCCAAGTCTACATTGGGTTTTATTAAAAAAAGCTGTGCGGGCAAGATCGATATTGAGCAAAGAAACAATATACATTACCTGACGCTAAAAAGTTTTCAGAAATGATTGTTATCTGGCAAAAATAAGTATTATTGACCCAATCAAATTTCAGCTAGTAGATTTAGCATTTTACGATAGCAAAAGTAAATGCCTTGATGCTTAATTCACTTTACAATAAATCGAAATAATCTAAATTTAAGGCAAAGATTAGCTACAAAAGCAGTTGTTATACAAGAGTTACGTTATCTTGGTAGATAAGACAATATTTATTACAAGAGTAGCCATGAAAAAGCTAGCGTTGCTGTGCTTGTTTGTTCTGGGGATTGGATTTGCCTTATTCAATTTTAAAGGACTGGCACAACAAGGAGAATTTAACTCGATTATTTTAGATTTTAAAGAAGAAGTGCCGATCGCCAGAGTTAGTGAAGAAATACAGGGGCTGTCAACAAAATATAACCGACAGCCAGAACTAAACAGTATTTTTTCCATTGACGATCGCATTTATATTATTGAAGGTGATAAAAAGACCCTCAAAGAATTAAGGCGATCGCCTTTGAGCAAAGATACAGAATATATTGAAGCCAACTATTTGTATAAAGCTTTAGAAGTTCCCAACGATCCTGATTATGCCAAACAGTGGAACTTCCGCAATATTAATATAGAGCAAGCTTGGGACGAAACCAAAGGGGAAGGAGTCACTGTTGCCGTAATCGATACGGGAGTGAGTAAAGTACCAGACTTAAAATTAACCAAGTTCGTTTCTGGTTACGATTTTGTCAACGATAAAGACGACGCTAGTGATGACAACGGACACGGTACGCACGTGGCAGGAACGATCGCCCAGTCTACCAACAACGGTTATGGTGTGGCAGGTATTGCTTATGAAGCTAGTATTATGCCTCTCAAGGTTCTCTCTGGTGGTGGTGGCGGAACGATCGCCGACATTGCCGAATCGATCAAATTTGCTGCCGACAACGGTGCAGATGTCATTAACATGAGCCTAGGTGGTGGCGGTGCTAGCAGCATGATGGAAGAAGCGATTAAATATGCCCACAGCAAAGGGGTAGTAATCGTGGCTGCTGCTGGTAATGAAGGGCGCAATTCCTCTTCCTATCCTGCTCGCTATCCCGATGTAATTAGCGTTTCGGCAACTGATGCAGCAGGGGAAAAAGCCCCCTACTCCAACTTTGGTGCGGGAGTCGATCTAGCTGCTCCTGGCGGAAGCGAGGCGGGCAAAATTATTCAAAATACCGTCGATCCTAGTACGGGCGAATCGGTGTTTGTCGGTTTCCAGGGAACTAGCATGGCTGCCCCTCACGTAGCAGGAGTAGCTGCTTTGATTCGGGCTGCTGGAGTAGAAGAGCCTACCGAAGTGTTAGACGTTCTCAAACAGTCCTCGCGAAAAGTGCAGGAAGACCATCTCAACCATTTTGGTGCAGGACATTTAGACGCAGCAGCAGCGGTTAAATTAGCTCTCAAAGGTAAGCTTACCTTTAATGATTTTTTCCGTTGGTTGCGTAAGAGTGGCTATCTCAATCTTGGTTTCTGGCTCGATGGTGGCGCAGTAGCTCTGTTGCCTAAGTTAGGTATGGTAATTGGTTCTTATCTACTAGCTTGGTTTTTACGCAACTACCTGCCGTTTACTCTAGGTTTAAATAGCGGTCTAATTTTTGGCAGTTCGGGACTATTTTTCCTCCAGGGACTGTATATCTTCGATCTACCTCAATGGCCAATGCGTCTGTTTGGTAGTTCTTTACCCGAACTAGGCAACGTTGTTCTAGGTAGCCCCAACCTCAATCCTATATTTGCCAGCGTTTTGATTCCTTTCGTTCTGATTGCTCTATTATTGGCACATCCCAGCCTTAAATGGTTTGCCATCGGCTCTAGTATTGGGGTGTCTGCTTGTTTGGCAATCAGTGCTGTTGTCGATCCTAGTCTGTGGCTATTAGGTGATGGCGCGATCGCCCGTACTTATTTGATAGTTAATGCTTTTCTCTGTTTAGGTTTAGCGTATTTAGCAAGTTTGAAAGAACAACGAGCATAAGAACTTGCATACACAATATAATTAATTTAGGGGTTTGGCACTGCCAGACCCTTATTTGTTATAGTCGGGAGCAGGTCAAATTTGTAAGAACAAAAATACTATAAAGCCAAAAGAGAATTATTGAGATAAGTCCTAAAGCGATTGTCTTGAATGTCAAGTTTAATTTGTCTTGCATAAAGCATGAGAGTTGGCAGAATTATTCAGCAAATAAACTAGACGAATCTTACGTTTGAGACTGATAGACCAAACCACAAGTGTACAAAGATATACATCACTAGATAACTGAGTAACTAAGTTGAAATTATGATTAGCGTAATCGCTTAAATCAACAATGCTGTGCATACTTACGAGGTCTACCTCGTCCTGAATACTGTTCTTGGTTGAGATAACGCAGATTGGCATCACGACGCAATTTTCCAATCGCTTCTAACTTTAAATCAGTGACACCATTGACCCATTTAGCTTTACTGTAGAAGCCATCACTCACTACATAACTTAGAGAGCAAGGCAAATAAGGAACAGTTGCTTCCAATTGACTCAGATAATGGTCGATTCTAGTCGTCTCATTCTGTTGGCTCTTCTCGCCAGATGAATAACCCGTTGGTGTTTGCTGAACACTGAGATTGTAAGCAGTTTTGTGGTTTACATCGACTACCGCCATCGCCGACACCTCCAACCCTTTTTCTGCCCTTGATGCACTGCCATTGTAAAAATAATCTATGCCATAAGTTTACTTTCCACTCTTGGGGATAAAAGAGCAGTCTACCGCCAAAATTACTGGGGATTCTGGTTGAATTGCTCGCTCAATTAGCTTTTGATTAAACTTCATGAAGTTAAACGAACGTTGATACTGTCGCCGATAAGTTCGTTCGTTCAGTTGACTATAGCGACCTAAATTCGTGAAATTAGCCCGACCGCAACTAATTAGCAGAGTCGAAAATAAAGTAATCAGAAATTTTTGTTGGGGCTGTGTCAAATCCCCTACTGAATTGAGTAAGCTTTGTATAATTGTTTTAACGCTGTCCATTGTGCGGTGATCTTTCAACACTTTTACCTTAATCACATGGATAGCTTTTTTCTTCATTTTTAAAAAATTGTCCGAACCATTGCTCATCAAAAGCCGAGAAATAGTAAGCAAAAAAAACAACTATCTGCGTTCTCGGTGCGCGTTCATCTGTGGACTCAAATCAAAACCTATCGCGCTACTACAAAATTCCCATCGGTAAACTTTGATAGAATCTAAAATTATCTTCACACCGCCATCCTACCCATGAAATCCGATTACTTAGAGAGGATTCTCAACGCCCGTGTTTATGATGTTGCTCAAGAATCGCCCCTAGAATATGCTCCCATTTTATCCGCCAGATTAAATAACAAGCTGCTATTAAAACGCGAAGATATGCAGTCGGTATTTTCCTTTAAACTACGGGGTGCATATAACAAAATGGCGCAGCTATCATCTGAAGTACTGCAACAGGGGGTAATTGCAGCGTCGGCAGGAAATCATGCTCAAGGCGTGGCTTTGGCTGCTAAACATTTAGGAACAACGGCAATTATTGTAATGCCTGTAACCACACCCCAGGTAAAGATCGATGCGGTTCAAGCCCGTGGCGCAACGGTAGTTTTGCGAGGAGATACTTACGATGATGCTTGTGCCTATGCCAAACAGCTATGTCAGCAGAAAGGTCTAACCTTCATTCATCCTTTTGACGATCCTGACGTAATTGCTGGGCAAGGAACGATTGGCATGGAGATTTTGAGGCAATATCAGCAGCCAATACACGCTATTTTTGTGGCGATTGGCGGTGGCGGTTTGATTGCGGGGATCGGAGCATATATCAAGCGTCTGCGTCCAGAAATTAAGATTATCGGCGTAGAACCCGTCGATGCTGATGCGATGTATCGATCGCTCAAGGCTGGATATCGTGTCTGTTTGCCAAGAGTAGGGTTGTTTGCTGATGGGGTAGCAGTGCGAGAAGTGGGAGCAGAAACCTTTCGTCTTTGCCAAGATTATGTTGACGAGATTATTTTAGTCAATACTGATGATACTTGTGCTGCTATCAAAGATGTGTTTCAAGATACCCGTTCTATCTTAGAACCCGCAGGAGCATTGGCGATCGCAGGAGCTAAAGCCTATGTAGAACGGGAACAGATTGAAGGAAAAACCTTAGTAGCGATCGCCTGTGGGGCAAATATGAACTTTGATCGCCTGCGTTTTGTCTCCGAAAGGGCGGAACTTGGGGAACGACGAGAAGCGATCTTTGCGGTAACTATTCCTGAAGAGCGGGGCAGCTTTTTGAAATTTTGCGAATGTATCGGTAAACGCAACCTGACTGAGTTTAACTATCGGATTTCTGATGAAAACAAAGCCTATATTTTTGTCGGGATACAGATTAAGGATCGGGCTGATGCTGCTTCGATAGTCAAGACTTTTGAAGCACAAGGATTTAAAACTATCGACCTCACAGATGATGAACTAGCCAAGATGCACCTGCGCCATATGGTAGGAGGGCGATCGTCTTTAGCTAAAAATGAACTACTATATCGCTTTGAGTTTCCCGAACGTCCAGGGGCATTAGTCAAGTTTCTTAGCTGCATGAATCCTAACTGGAATATCAGCTTATTTCACTATCGCAACAACGGTGCGGACTATGGACGGATCGCAGTAGGAGTGCAAGTTCCTCCCGATGAAATGTCTCAATGGCAAAAGTTTCTCAACTCGATGGGCTATCGTTACTGGGATGAAAGTGCTAATCCTTCCTATAAATTATTTTTGGGTTGAAGATCGTATCAGTTTTAACCAGTAAAGTTGGGGCAGCCTCCCCAAATTTTCTAGGGAAGCCTTGCCCATACATAACATTACGGATTCAAGTTAGGACTATTACCAACTACTAACTACTAACTACAAGCCGACAACCTGAATATGTACTAATCCAACTTTGTACGGCTATAGCTACTGTTTTTGCTCAAACGTAACTGGTTTGTAGGTGTCAGTTGGTTTGATCGGAGAAATTTTATCCGAATCTTGATTAATGCAGCCTGGTCGCTTATCGGCAACATATTGACACACTCGCGCCCACAGTTTGGTGCGATCGCCTGGTTTTCCCGCACTAAATATTACCTCGCGGTCGTTTTTGATTTTAACCTGACAAACTGGGCAAATTTCGATGTTTTCAGACATAAACCTTACCAACTATTGCTTGCCCTATCATCATACGTATTTTTGATACCGAGGTCATTTCATTTAGGATCGATCTTAATCAAAAATAAAGCAGATCTGTTTTCTTGTCTTGCTTATTATAAGAGCAGCGATACAATGCAAATAGAGAAGGCTTAGTCGCAATGGATTGATGATATATACCACCGACGAACTAATCAAAATATTAGACTGCGAGCTAAAGGAAAACTGGAAAGGAAAACGCGTAGTCTTGTCGTCAGCACAACGGATAAACGACCCCGTGATGGCAAAAGCCCTGAACATGGATCGGGTGAATAAAGTCTTTGCCTATCGCGATTTTCGCAGCCAAATCCATCAATACCAACAACAACATGGAGTATCTGGCATTATCTGGCGCACCTGTAGTTTTAACGACCACAGCATTACCTATCCTGAAATTCACAATCAACTAATTCCCGTTTCTGGTGACAAGGAAATTTTAATTTCTGCCCGCCCGAAAATTTGGGATTTTTGGAATCGAGTTACCGCTAAAATGAACTTTTGGTTAGTCAGTAGTCGATTAAACGAGCAGGGCAATCATCATCAGTTAATTTCTCGCGAATATCTGCACAAATTAGTCAAACAGACCGAATGGCTCGAAATTGATGCTGCCCGTACTGAAGTTTATCTTGGTGTATGTTGGGGTAGTCCTAAAGACTATCAGTATCAGTGGGCAAAACCAAAATCGGGTTGCGATCGCATTATCGCTACGGTATCTGAACCAAGCGCGATTAAAATATAAAATCAAAATATAGAGCGTTACATTATGACGTTATGGTGAGGTTGACAGGGAGATAGGGAGATTGGAAGAATAATTAATTTTTTCCGAAGGGAATCGAGATATAGTAGTTTAGATATCAATAAACCATGTTCTGCCTGAGACAAACAGGGTTTGAATTTGCTGATGTATTCTGCCTCGATTGTTTAAATTCCCAACAAAAATATGCCTCAACAACACGCTGTAGGAGTAATTCAGACTTTAGGCTTTCCTGCCGTTTTAGCTGCTTCTGATGCCATGTTAAAAGCTGGTCGTGTTACCTTAGTTTATTTTGACAAAGGGGAAAGCGGTACTTTTGTCATTGCTATTCGTGGTCCAATCTCCGAAGTAAAACCATCTATGGAAGCAGGTTTGAAAGCAGCAGAAGAAACTTTTGGTGGGAAAGTAACTACTCACTATACTGTTCCCAATCCTCCAGACAATGTGGTTACTGTTTTGCCCATCGACTATACCGAAGAAGTAGAGCAATTTCGCTTCTAGCTTATCTTCCACAGCGAGCCAAATATATTTTAAAAGTACAAAGTACCGTCATTCGGCTAAAATTAGAACTCGTAAATGTAATCTAGAATTATCTAATTTATATTTGTTATTAATAGTTGAAGGAGCAAATTTATGCCATCTCAATCTGCGGTGGGATCGATCGAAACTAAGGGATTTCCAGGTATTTTGGCAGCAGCCGATGCTATGGTAAAAGCTGGTCGCGTTACCTTGGTAGGCTATATTCGTGTTGGTAGCGCACGCTTTAACATCAATATTCGCGGTGATGTTTCGGAAGTTAAAACTGCTATGGCTGCGGGAATAGACGCTGTAGAAAAAGCGGAAGGAGCTACTCTAGAGTCTTGGGTGATCATTCCTCGTCCCCACGAAAACGTTTGTGCCGTACTTCCTATTGACTATACAGAAGCGGTGCAGCCTTATGTCGATCGCGTAGAAGGTAGAACCTTACCTATCGCCCCTAACTAAGCCAAAGTCAAACAAGCAGTAACTGGGTTGAGCTATGGCTTGCTCGACCCCAATCTATCCCAATCTATAACCGAGCAAATTATTCTCTTCAGCAAAAAACCCTAATTAATTTTAGTCAATTTAGGTCGCTTACCTAGGCTTAACTATTCGTGGGGGACAGCTTTCTTTTCAAGGCTCTAACGTAAAGGAAAATAGGAAACTGGTAATATTCTACGACTAACCAGATGACGCAGGATAAATGAGCGCAGAAAGTTAAGATTGTCCAAATCAAAGGAAGCCACGATAGTACATCATCGTTCATGGGGGGAAACATATACGTACCCATGCCAATAATTGCCGTAGGAATACAAACAAAAGCTAGGGCAAATATTATATAAGCCCAACCCACCTCTGCGCCCTCTCGATGGATTCCCTTCCAAATTTTGCCATTCCAATACCAAGTTAGAGGAAGTTGGCTGTCTGCCATCTTGAGCAGTTGCTTGCTAAAGTTGGTAGTAAAAATATGCTGACAAAAACTACAGGAGAAAGTTTCCATCAATGGCATTTGAGAAATTTTGCCATGGCGACATACAGGACAAGGATATTCTCCTCGATCGTGAAAGCGAGCGAATGTCCATTCTTGTTGTAAAAGATCGACTCCAGAATTTCCTGAAGCATTGTTGAGATTATGAGCGTTAGACATATACCTTAAATGTCGTGATACTTTCCAAGTGCCGATAAATATGAAAATTATCTAGCTGAGTAGCCGATTGTCAATCGGTATTAAGATTGTCAAACAATCTATGGTTTGGGTAGACAAGGTTTACAGTCATAAAATGTGTCTACCTCGATCTGAGAGCCACCGTAAAGATAATTTTCAGGTGAGTTTAACGAAGCCAAAGTTGTTTCGGGGAAAACACCTACCTCTCTGCTTCTCCCAAGTGAAAATTTGTTCTCCTTTAAGGCACGCAGATTTTGAACTCTCGTGTTATTCAATTCAAAATGTCATTATAACTAGATCGGTATAGATGATTACCCTGTCCATCTAGATTCGATATAAATATCAATATTAATTTGCAATATCAATTTTTTCGACAAACATCTAGGCAATATTATGAGGAGTTTTGCCCAACCCCTGAATTTGTTGGCGAATTAAGTCAGATAGGCGATCGCGCTCGATTTCAACTCCTTGACTGAGATCTTGAGCTTCCATAAAAATAATGCTGTCTACCTGCTTGAGAGCAAACAGCCAAAACAAAAGCTGGGCAACAGGAATCGGCATTGCCATGAGGTCGGGATTGGTTTTTTTCTGAAAAGTGGCTGCATCCTGTACCGTAACAAAAGCATAAATTACTTTCTTCTCTTGGTTTGACTGAGGATTGGCAATCGTAGTTAAAACCCAATCTTCCTCAAGGTTTTGTAGCACATAATATTCTAAGTGTTGAAGTTGCTCGGCAAATAATCTTAATACGGGGGCGATCGCTAGTTCCACCACCCCAGTCGGCACGCCATAATTAGCTGCATCGTCGATCAATACTTTTAACTGCTGCTCTAATTTCATGTGCTACTAAATCCGATTGCCAAAACTTTCAAGCTAAAAATTCTAACGAGGTTCAAAACCTTCCTACTTCCTACTTCCTACTTCCTACTTCCTACTTCCTACTTCCTACTTCCTACTTCCTACTTCCTATGCCTTGGCTTTTTTGTTTTTCTTTTTTGCTGCTTGTTTAGCTCTTTTTTCGGCTTGTTTGGCTGCTTTCAACTC
>JADEXJ010000093.1 GCA_015207195.1 Pleurocapsales cyanobacterium LEGE 10410 | reverse complement strand
ATACGCGATCGGCAGCAGCTAATATCAAAAGTAAGATTCGCGATCGCCTAAAGGATTTGATGTTGCCTCCTGGGGGGTTTGTGGTGCATACCCTACACGGTTTGGCGTTGAATATTGCTAACTCTCGTAAGGAACTATCGGGACTGGATTTAGATAATGTAACCATTGTCGTGCCAAATACGGGACACCGAATTATTCGCGGGGCGGTGGAAAGATGGATCGCCCAGCATCCCCAACAGTATCAGAGGCTATTGGAAGGGGTACAGTTTGACGGGGAAGAGACGGAAAGATTGCGCCGTCAGTCGGTATTGCGGACGGAAGTATTACCAGACTTAACTAATACGGTAGTGCGAGAGGCTAAAAGTTCGGGGCTATTACCCGAACAGCTAGAGGAATTAAGCCAGAATGCTACAGATGAGTATGGCATTTTGGAGATTGCAGCAGGGTTATATAGTGAGTATCAGCAACAGATGCGATCGCAAGATTTAATTGAGTATGACGATATGATTTTGGGGGCGATCAAGGTTTTGGAATATGCACCGATGCGGATGCTGTGGCAAAATCAGGTATATGGTGTGTTTGAAGACGAGGCGCAAGATTCTAGTCCCCTACAGGAAAAGCTGATTTCAATCCTGGCGGGTAATGCAGATGAGACATCTCCTAATTTAGTTAGGGTTGGCGATCCCAACCAGGCAATTAATTCTACTTTTACTCCAGCCGATCCGATTTATTTCAATTGGTTTTGTGAAACCTGCAAACAAAAAAATAGCCTAGCAACGATGAACCAGGCGGGAAGGAGTAGTGAAATAATTATTACTGCTGCGAATTTTGTGGTGCATTGGGTAAATCAACAGTGGTCAAATAAGTCATCAAATAACCCCGAACAAGTACCTTTTCGCCCTCAAAATATTGCTCCCGTTGACTTTGACGATCCCCAGCCCGATGCCAATCCCCAGCCTGAAGGTAGCGGGGTAGTAATTACCCATCCTGATGATATTTATCAAACGGTAGAGTTAATTGGCAAGCAGGCGATCGCCCTACTCCAAGCCGATCCAGCTAGAAATGCTGCTATTTTAGTACGGGAAAATCGTCAGGCACGTTTTTTAGCCGAAGAATTAGCCTACCTGCAAAGAGAACAGGGCATCAAGATTTACGAGGTGGGGGAAAGTGAAAGATATTCCCAGATACCAGGGGAAATACTCAAGCTACTTCAGTTTATCGATCGCCCTCACTCCCCAGATAATCTTAAGGCTGCTTTGGAGGTGCTGCAACATAGAAGCCTGATACCCGCTCAAGATCTTAACGCCCTAGCTACTTCTCCCGAACAGTTTCTCTATCCTACTCCCTTGCAGCCCGAACAGAAATCTCAGGTTAAAGAAGCCCGACGTTATTGCGTTAACCTACTCCGCGCCCGAATGGAATTGCCTCGCTATCAATTGATTCCTTTTTTGGGCATGACTCTAAAATACACGGGTTCAGAATTAGCCACGGTGCAAAAACTATCAGAAAAAATCAGCCAGCAAATTAAAGGGCGTAGTTCTCCTCAAGCAGCAATTGAGGCTTTAGCAGAGATCGTCAGTTCGGAAAACTTTGAAGGTGTAGAAGAAGATGGTGGCGATCGCTATACCCGTGCAGGACAATTAACTATCATTACCATGCACAAGGCAAAGGGATTAGATTGGGACTATGTGTTTATTCCTTTTTTGCACCAAGACATCTTACCAGGTCAACCCTGGATACCCAATGCAGGTAAATTCCTCGGCAACTTTACCCTTTCAGAGGTCGCTCGCGCCCAAATTAGAGCCATGGTACACCATCAATATATAACGCCAGATGAATTACAAACCATCCCGCAACCAATGACAGCTTGGCAAGAAGCAGTTAAATTAAAACAAGCGGAAGAATATCGTCTGTTGTACGTGGCGATGACTAGGGCAAAAAGGCTGTTGTGGATGTCGGCAGCAGATTTAGGTCCTTTTCGCTGGAGTGTATTTCGTTCAGATCGAGCCAATAGTTTTCAGCAAAAGAAACCCTGTCCTGTTTTACCCGCCCTAGCTCGTTATTTGAGAGGGTTAAATAATGAGTAACATGAAATATTAAAGTTTGCTACAGATAGGCAGAGGGGAATGGGGAGATGAGGAGATAGGGAGATGGGGAGTCCTAAAGGATACTGCTTCGCATAATAGGGAGATGGGGAGATGGGGAAGTTAAAGCGAATTAACCACCTACTTAACTACTAACTACTAACTAATTTAATGATTTGCTAAACCCAACTTTTAGCGAGAATATGTAAAGAGAGTGAATCAAAATTGACTGGGGAGACCGAGTTAGAGTGAGCCAAGTTACAACAAATGAGCTGAGTCATAATCAAATTGATTCTCAAGATTATCATTGGCGATTTTGGGTAAATGTACCGATTTATCCCTACAGCAAACGTCGTACGATTCGCCGAGAAGTTTTGTCAGATACTATTTGGACTTTCGATCAGCTTCAGGGGATTTTCTATGTAGTCGTGCCGATCAGGATGACCGTAGTTAGGTTAGAAGAAGGCGGGCTTTTGGTATATGCTCCCGTCGCTCCCACTAGACAGTGTATCCGTCTGGTTCGAGAATTGGTCGATAAGTATGGCGAGGTTAAATATATTATCCTGCCGACTATTTCAGGATTGGAACACAAATACTTCGTTGGACCTTTTGCCCGCAAGTTTCCCCAAGCTACGGTATATGTTGCCCCAAACCAGTGGAGTTTCCCCCTAGATTTGCCTCTTAGCTGGCTGGGATTTCCCGCCAAACGAACCCATGTCTTGCCCGCAGACAGCAGCCAAACACCTTTTAGTAATGAATTTGACTACGCTATTTTGGGAGATATCGATCTAAAATTGGGTCAATTTGAGGAAGTTGCGTTTTTACACAGGCGATCGCAGACTCTATTAGTAACAGATTCAATCGTGGTAATTCCCGAAGAACCACCCAAAATTATCGAGCAAGACTTATTTCCCTTGTTGTTTCATTCCAGGGAAAGCGCGCTCGAACCAATTATCGATACTCCCGAACATCGGCTCATAGGCTGGAAAAGAATTTGTCTGTTTTCGATGTACTTTCGCTCCAGCGTGTTAGAAGTGCCTACTATTGGTAAGGTCATTGCGGATGCAGTGCGATCGCCGAATAAATCTATTCAAGCTTATTGGGGTTTATATCCTTTTCACTGGAAAACCAATTGGGAAGATTCATTCAATCGTTTACGTAGTGATGGTCGTTTGCTAGTTGCGCCAATCTTACAGACGTTAATTCTCAACCGCGCACCTCAGGAAACCCTCCAGTGGGCAAACATCATTGCTGGTTGGAATTTTCAGCGCATTATTCCCTGTCATTTTACTGCCCCAATTGACGCTACTCCTCAAGAATTTCGTCAGGCTTTTGGTTTTTTAGAAGTAGGTAATAGTTGGCGCGATTTACCCGAAGCCGATCTAAAAACCCTGAAAAATATTGATGCCATATTATATAAGCCTGGTCTTGTTCCGCCACCGCAACCAAGAATAAGCGATCGGCAGTGAAGCCCCGATTAGACACTATTATTTGCTCCTGTTATACGTAAATGAAAGTGCTTACTCGCCCCTTTGTTAAAAACCTACCCTTGTAAGATCTCCCTATCTCCCCATCCCCATCTCCCGACTCCCTACTCGCGAACCGATAGTTTTAATATGTCCTAACTTAAATTTGTACGGCTATAGCTTCCAGTTGAATTAACATATCTCTTAAATTGAGCGCAATAGTGAGATAATATTGACTAACAGTTATAGCAGCACGTGAGCTAAGTCGGGTTTGTTGCCAACAGCCCCTACTCGACCTTTGTTGAAACACGGTAAATGACCTTAACCTTTCTATTTATCCGAGAATAGGACTGAGGGGCAATTGCTGATTGAACAATGCTTGAAGATAGATATCTGCAAATTAAATCTTGGACTACTAGGGGCAAATGTAGTCCCAAAATCGTTGGTGCTAACATTTCTGGCATGATTAACCACCAGTCAGACTACCTAAGACAGACTCCGCCATAAAATAGCAGAGCTTTCTTTGATGGCATTGGTTACTATATCTCACATGATAGATTGCACTTTGCTACTATACTATTCTTCTTGCAGGGGTTTTGTTGTTGATGCAGCTCGCTCTAAGGCAAAACTACAGTTGAGTTTTGCACGGTAAAACTATTTTGGTATGGTTGACATTTGAAGCACTATTTTAACCATAATTATTGTCAATTAGCTTCCTGCCTAAATAAAATTACCTAGAGTTTTGTCTGCATAAAGTAAAAAACTTGACCTACGAATCTTGTATAGATATGATGCTGCAAGAAAACTTGGTTGGAGTTAACTAATAACGCCATTATTGGGGTGTTTCGAGCAAAAAAGCAACAATCAAGTGATTTAGAGAAGGTATCCTTAAAGTACAAAGCAATTGTATAAAATGATAACTATTGAAGAAGCTTTGCGTTTCGTTGACCGTATTATTAAACCAGAGAGACTAAACTCTATTCAGGAATTAATCTTAATTCAATGCTGGTCTGGCAAAACTTATCAAGAAATTGCTAATGACTCAGGTTACGATCCTGACTATGTTAGGGTAGTTGGCTCTCGTTTGTGGCAGCTTCTTTCTGAATCTTTGGGTGAAAAAATTACTAAAAATAATTTCCGCTCAATGTTAAGACAGCAAACTAGTATTGCCGAGCAAGATAGGTCGGTGAAGAGTCAGATTACTGCATTAGAACTACCGAACACTCCCGTCCCCCTAAACTCTGCTTTGTACGTGCAGCGTCCTCCCACAGAATATCAGGCTTATGAAGAAATCATCAAACCAGGGGCATTAATCAAAATTAAAGCCCCCAGAAAAATGGGTAAAACTTCTCTGGTAATGAGAATTTTAGCTCAGGCAAAGTCTCGCGGTTATCACACCGTTAGGTTGAATCTACTTCAAGCAGAGGATAGTATTCTCAGTAATTTAGAGCGTTTATTACGTTGGTTTTGTGCCAACATCACCCTACAGCTAGGCATTGAGTCATTGCTGAATGATTACTGGGACACAGATTTGGGACTTAAAGTTAGCTGTACTAATTATATACAGGAATATATTTTGGAGCAGCTAAATACTCCTTTGGTGGTTACTCTTGATGAGGTCAATCAACTTTTTAGCTATCCTCAAGTTGCTCAAGAGTTTTTGCCTCTACTGCGTTTTTGGCATGAAGAAGCGAACAATATACCTGTCTGGCAAAAGTTGCGTTTGATTGTTACTCATTCTACAGAGATTCGCGTCCCGCTTCACCTGCATCAGTCTCCATTTAACGTTGGTTTATCCCTGAGACTCAAACCATTCAATTGGGAACAAGTACAAGAACTGGCTAAACGCTATGGATTGAATCAGGGTGAATTTTCTATACAGTTGGAACAGCTGCAATCTTTGGAAGAAATTGTCGATGGTCATCCGTATCTATTAAATTTGGCTTTTTATCATTTGACTACTCAAGATCATGACATTGAAAAACTTATTGAAGAAGCTGCAACAGATACGGGGATCTATCGAAGTCATTTACGCAGTCATCTAATTGCTTTTAGGGAGTATCCAGAGTTGGCAATGGCTTATAAGCAGGTAGTTCAATCTACTGAAGCAATAACCTTAAATTCCATTGTTGCCTATGAATTAGAAAATATGGGTTTAGTCAAACTGAAAGGGAATGCAACTATACCTCTATGCGAACTCTATCGTCTCTATTTTCGCGATCGCCTATAGTCCCTGATTGATTAGCTTGTTGTTTGGTAAAGCATAGAGAGATAATAACGATGTTATTCTCCAAAATGATTTAGGATCGTTATTCAATGCCATAGTAACATCTAATATCTCAAAACATAACACTTCTAAAAAGCAATTGATAACATAAATTTTTCTGTGTAATTATCAACAACAGGTAAAAGAATAATTGAGATCGAGATTGTCAACTTATCAGAAAGTCATAAATATGTTATGCAACATTAAACCGTGTTTTTACTGAGATACAACAAGTCGAACTTGCCCAAATTTAAAAATAAGGTTAAAAAGAAGCTAGGTTGAACTTTTTCTTTTTAAAATAGTATCAAAAAGTAAAATAACCGTTTACTTTGGTAGATTAGAGTATTGCGAATTGAAAGCAACACTACAGAGAAGAAAAATTAGTAAAATTTGGTCTAGTGAGGATTTCAGCAATTCAGTATCCGTTTGACGATGTTTCTTCTGGGTTAACAAACAGTAGTTCCCAATCAAAGGAGATCAGCGACATCGATTGGCAAAAATCAACCCCACAACAGCTGAGACAAGCTTTAAAGGATAGTGAAGACCGATATGCACTTACTACCCAGATAACTACTGATGGTCTTTGGGAATGGGACTTAGATGGCGATCGCATCAATTATTCTTCTCGCTGGAAATCAATGGTGGGTTGTCAGGATGCAGAAATTAACAACCATCCTGTAGAGTGGTTAGTGAGAGTCCATCCCAAGGATATCTCCAAATTAGAACAAAACTTGTCAGCCTGTCGGCAGGGAGAAATTGCCCAGTTTGAAATCAAATACTCTTTGCTGCATCGAGATGGGCAGTATCGTTTGATGCAGTGCAGGTGCATTGCTGCTAGAAATGATCGAGGAAAAGTTGTTCGCCTGATTGGTTCTCAAACCGATATTACCGCTCGCCAAGAAACTGAAGCGCAACTAAATCGTTATGCAGATTACGATCGCCTGACTAACCTATTCAACCGTCAACTATTTGTCAAAAAACTTCGGGAATTGTCTAGGTCAAAGCAAGATCCAGACTATATGTTTGGAATTTTATATTTAGACTTAGATTGCTTTAAAAACATCAATTATAATTTTGGTTATGAAATAGGCGATCGCCTGTTAGTAGAAGTTGTTCACAAGCTCCAGTCTTGTTTGCGAATGCAAGATTTGATCGCTCGTTTGGGTGGAGACGAATTTGCAATTCTTCTGGCTGGCTTTGATTGGGTAAATTATCCTTTAGAAGTAGCAGCTGAGATCCAGCAGGAGCTTTCTTTACCGATTAAGATTGACCAGCATTCTATATTTATTACTACCAGTATTGGTATTGCCTTGCCCTATACAGTTAACGCTTCTGAGTCTTCTTTGTCAAACACGCCAGATAATTTGACACAGCTGCTTCAAAACGCAGAAATTGCCATGGAGCAGGCTAAAACCGAGGGAAAAGCCTGTAATATAGTTTTTAGACCTACGGTATATCAGCAAAAAATAGCAAAGTTTTGTTTAGAAGACGATCTGAAAACGGCGATCGAGCAGGAGCAGTTTGAACTGCACTATCAACCTATAGTTAATTTACGCGATCGCCAAGTAGTCGGTTTTGAAGCTTTAGTTCGCTGGCAACATCCGATACGAGGTTTAGTTTTTCCTGATGATTTTGTTTCCTTAGCCGAAGAGACGGGACTAATTATACCGATAGGTTGGTGGGTATTGCGTGCTGCTTGCTTACAAATGGTGCAGTGGCAACAACAAAACCCTCATGCAGCTTCGATGTATATGAGCGTTAATATTACCGCCAAACAGCTGGCTCAACCCTATGCAGGAGACATTGTTACTCAAATTATTACCAAGACTGGTTTAGATCCTCACTGTCTTAAGCTGGAAATTACCGAAAGTGAGATCATTGAAAACGTCAATCTAGTTTTATCTACGATTAATAAGTTGACCAGCTTGGGTATTCGTCTATCGATGGATGATTTTGGGACTGGCTATTCTTCCCTCAAATATCTCCACTATTTACCGATCAACACCTTAAAAATAGATCGCTGTTTTATTCGGAGTTTGGAAAGCGATCGCCATCACCTAGAATTAGTCAAGACAATTATCAAACTGGCAGAAGTATTTGAGCTAGATCTGATCGCCGAAGGCATTGAAACAGAACAACAGTGCGATCTACTAGAAGATCTTGGATGTCAATATGGACAAGGATATCTATTTTCTAAAGCCTTACCTCCAGAAATAGCTGCAAGTTTGTTCAAGTAAAAAGTTGAAAGGCAAAAGCCACAGATTAGTCGTTAGTCGTTAGTCGTTAGTCGTTGAGTGAGCGGAGAAGTGCAATTCGCGACGTTGCTAAGCTTGTTACTTATACTAAATCCGATTGGTAAAAGTTACTTTCACCAGGAAGCAAAAACTTATTTTAAGTCCCCCAAAGTTGGGGGATATAGGGGGCGATACATAAGTAACCTCTATAAACAGGATTTAGTATTACTACTGCAATGGCGAAGCCGAGTCCTTGACCGATAGGGAATACATGCGGCGAACCGTCGCCTTTGTTTAGGATAGGGCTACTTGCTACTTGCTACTTGCTACTTCCTACTTCCTACTCCCCTATCTATTTCAGACCCCTCTGCACCCCTGCTCATATCTATGTTAAGTTATCGCTAAGGCTAGAATATAATTATAGTCAGCGATTGGCGATTATTTCGCTCGAACCTCGATATATTTATATTATGAATAATCATACTTATGAAGTTGCTATTATTGGCGGTGGTGTTTGTGGTACTGCTTTGCTTTATACACTCAGTAACTATACAAACATCAAAAGTATTGTCTTGATTGAAAAAGAAGCAGATGTAGCTTCGCTCAATTCTCATACTAATAGCAATAGCCAAACTCTACATTTTGGTGATATTGAAACTAACTACACTCTAGAGAAGGCAAAGAAAGTCAATGCTGGAGCAACCTTAGTCAAAAATTATTTATTGACTAAAGATCGAGAAAAAAAGATATATACTAAGTATCACAAAATGGTGTTGGGAGTCGGTGCAGAACAAGCCAATAAATTAAAAGAGAGACATCAAAAATTTAAACAGCTTTTTCCTGATTTAAGACTTATTGATAAGCAAGAAATAGCAGTTAAAGAGCCAAAGATTTTAGCAGGGAGAAAAGCAAACGAAGAAATTGTTGCATTGTTCACTAAAGAAGGTTACGCAGTAGATTTTAAACTTTTAGCTAAGTCATTGCTCGATAATTCGTCAAACAGTACCGACAAAGATATTAAGCTACTGTTTGATACTAAAGTACAGCAGATAACCAGAGCAGATGAACTATATAAAATAGAACTTGGCGATCGCACCATCAGAGCAAAAGTGGTTATGGTTGCAGCGGGAGCGCATAGTCTGTTGTTTGCCAAGTCTTTGGGCTATGGTTTAGACTATGCCTTACTTAGCGTGGCGGGAAGTTTTTATTTTGCCCCAGGGCTACTTAAGGGAAAGGTCTATACCGTACAGCGTAAGAAACTACCTTTTGCAGCCGTTCATGGAGATCCTGAAGTTCATAATAGTGCGATCGCTCGCTTTGGACCAACTGCCAAGGTGTTACCAATGTTGGAACGTCACAACTACACTACGATCTGTGAGTATTTTCAAACTGCGGGTTTAAGCCTCAAGGCGGTTCTCAGCTTCCTAAAAATATTATCCGACCCGATTATTTTTAAATATATTGCCATCAATTTTATTTACGATTTTCCGATTATTGGCAAACGTTTATTTATCGAAGAAGTCAAGAAAATAGTTCCCACAATCAAGCTCAATGACCTTACCTATGCCAAGGGCTATGGTGGAGTCAGACCCCAGATAGTCAACTTGAATACTCAAGCTTTAGAAATGGGAGAAGCAAAAATAGTCGGGAACAAAATCATCTTTAATATTACCCCTTCTCCTGGCGCATCTACCTGTTTGCAAAATGCTTTGGAAGATACCGAGAAGTTAATCGGTTTTTTAGGCGACGGTTATCAGTTTAATCGCACCCAGTTTCTTAATGATCTCTCTACTCAAGCAGCGACAAGATGATCGAGATGATATAGAGAAAACTGGGGCGGAAGAGCCAGAGGAGGCAAAAGGAGATAGGGCAGTAATAAAATGACCAATAACTAACGACTAATGACCAACTACTGTCTCATACTTGCTGGTTGCAATTTCCACTGTTCCCCTTCATCTAATTCCAAGAGCCAGCGGTGATACTGAACTAAACTAGGACGATGACCGACGCTGACAAAAGTTGTCTGAGTTTCTAGCAGATGTTTGTAAAGACTTTCTTCGTTGCCGATGTCTAAAGCACTAGTCGCCTCGTCGAGAACTACGTAATCAGGCTTGTTGATTAATATTCTGGCAAATGCCAGTCTTTGCTGTTCTCCCAAAGACAAGACCTCATCCCAGTCTTTTTCTACATCAAGTCCACCAGAGTATTCGACCAGGTGGGGTAGATTGACTGCATCTAGAGCATAGTTAAGCTGATGGTCGGAGATGTCTAAATTATCGTGAGGATAAATTAGCTGTTTGCGTAAAGTTCCCCAAATCATATAGGGTTTTTGGGGTAGAAAAAGCATCTGAGACAGATCGGGTCGATAGATTGCTCCCGTACCAGAATTCCACAGTCCCGCGATCGCTCTTAATAAAGAGCTTTTACCACAGCCACTGGCACCCATAATTATTAGCCCTTCTCCTTTTGGTAGCTCGACGGACAAATCTTTGACCAGGGTTCTTTGATAGTTGGGAGTTTGTAGGGTTAGGTTGGCTAAAGCTATCTTGTCTTGCTTGACTGTATTAATAATCGGGGTTTCTGAATCTTGATCTGAGGTGGCTTTAGGCTGGTCTAGATATTCTTGGAAAGCTGACAGGCGATCGATACTGGCTGCAAACGCCGTTAGAGCCTGAAACTGCCCGACAATCAGATCTAGAGAACGAAATACTCGCGCAAAAGCCCCGATCGCTTCGGTTACCTTTCCTACTTCCAACTCACCAGCCAGAATTGGCGGAGCGACTACAATTGCGGGTAAAATATAGGGAAAAAAATCATAGGCGTTGGTAAACAAACCTAAATACACTTCTCGCCAGATGATTAATAGATTGTAGTTATCAAAAGCTTCAGTAAACTTTTGCATTAGGGTTTGGGTTTCTTGCTCTTCTCCTTGATAGAAGGCGATCGATTCGGAGTTTTCTCTGATTCTGACCAAGCCAAATCTAAAATCGGCTTCTTTTTTGATCTGGTCGAAATTGATCTTGACCAGCTTTCTACCAAATATACCGACGACTGCTAACGTACCGACAATAGAATATAGGACTAATAGATAGACCAAATTATTAGAAATTTTCCACAGCACAACGCTAAAGGCTGCAACTTGGATAATAGAACTAATTAAAATCAACACGAAGGTAAGAGATTCGATGGTAAATCCCTTAACATCTTCGGCAATACGTTGATCTGGGTTGTCAATATCGCTATTAAAGTTGCCCAGTTTGTAAAAAGAGCGATCGCTAAAATAATCGTTGATAAAATGATTTGTCAGCCATCTACGCCAATAGTTGCCCAATCTTTGTTTGACATAGCCATAGCTAGCAAACAGCGGAACATAAATTACTAAGATAATCAAAAAAGTTTGGATCGTCTTCCAAAAGCGATCGCTATCTTGGGCAGAAAGCGAGGAAATTATATTACCCTGCTGCTGTAGGAGGAGAACACTAAGTTGAGTGTAAGCAATCAGTAAAATAAACAGCAAGCCCAAAAGAGTCAAGGCTCCTTTTTTTTCTTCTCCTAACCAGTAAAGCTTGGCAAGAGACCAAAACTTTCTCAAGACTTGGAAATTGAATCGATTCATTATGTTTTTATCAATCAGAAATTTATGAGGAGATATTTACTAGCGATGAGGTTTGGCTTGATATTCTGGTGAGCTAACTACGTAATCTAATAAACCAGCACAGGAATCAAACAACAGGTCAATTACATAGTCAAAACCATCTTGACCGCCATAATAGGGGTCGGGAACTTCTCTGTCGGTTTTTTGGGTAGCAAAGTCGCAGAGCAAACGTACCTTGTCTTCATGCTTTCCTTCTCGATCCAAATACACAATGTCCTGGTAATTTTCTCGATCCATGGCTAAGATCAGGTCAAAGCGTTGCAGGTCTACAGGTTTCAATCTACGAGCTTTTCCTTGTAGCTCTAATCCTCTTTTATTAGCAGCAAGATTCATGCGTTCGTCTGGAGGTGCGCCAATGTGATAGCCCGAAGTTCCAGAAGAATCACAGACAATTTTGTCCTCCAAGCCAGCTTCTTTAATGAGGTGATTCATAATGTTTTCCGCTGAGGGAGAACGACAAATATTACCCAAACAAACAAATAATAATTTATAGGTCATGAATAATTAACAATGATTGGCAAGACTGCTGCTTTTAGTTGGTCTATCGTTATCATAGCGTTTGATAGCAATTCCCAGGACTCAATCTAAAATGTCGGCATAAAATTGAGTGGTTGTTACTGCCCAACCTTTTATAATCTAAATGTATTATGAGGTGATTTAAAAAAAGCAGTAAATTGTAAGCAGCAAAAATAATTCGTAAAATTTATCTATATTGCTACTGCAACTATTTATTTATAAAAGTTAACAGGACGGTCGATTTATGTTTAAGTCTAATAGAAGACGGAGTGTTTTTAGTAATCGTAGGCGATCGCGTCGTCGTTTCTCTTGGTTGGGGGCGATCGCCTCGGTCGTGCTTTTTTTGTTAGTACTAGAATTATTAACTCGTATTTTTGTTGACCTTTCAGGTGATAGAAGTGAATTTGCTGGCACAGAAGCAGGAACGGAGATCGAGCGGGCTTATCGTTTAAACTTTGTTTCCGACTCTTCTCCAGCGATCGCCGATCGCAATTCTCTAATAGCGAGAAGTAGTCCCTCGGTAGGCTACGAATTAGTGGAAAATCAGGAAAGTGAATACTGGCAGATTAACGAACAGGGATTTCGCGATACCGATCCCGTACCGCTAACCAAACCCAGAAATGAAGTAAGAATTTTCTTGCTGGGTGGTTCGACTGCTTTTGGCTATGGTAATTCGAGTAACGCAGCTACCATCGGCGAACAATTAGAAAAACGCCTGCAACAAAGATTGCAACAACAACGCACTTCTCCCCAGCTATACAAACCCGATGTCCTACCTTTTGAGCCAGAGAAAAGAAAACAAGAGTTAGCCAAACCGTCCAAAATCAAGCCAGGTAATTATCGGGTGGTTAATGCTGCTGTTCCTGGTTATGCTTCGGGCAACGAGCTAGCTCAAATGGCACTGCAAATTCTTCAATATAAACCCGATCTAATCATAGTTTTGGATGGCTATGTCGATTTGATGTTACCCAGCGAACAAAAAGTAACTCAAGCTCCCCAGGAATATCCCGAACCACAGCCCACTAGTTTTGTGGAGTATTTAGGTCAACTAATCGAACCCATAGAAAACCAAAGCTACCTGGCAAAAATGGCTCAAAATCGCTGGTTAAATTCCCCACCAGCAGAAAATAAAGCCGACTTCATCTTTGACGAACGGACTGATAACCTAGTGCAGCATTTGCCAGAAAATGAAGTGGAGTTGCAAAAGCGTGTAGCTCGCTATATCGAACATCAAAAACAAATGCTAGACCTTAGTGCAGCAGCCCAAGTTCCTTTGATAGTTGCTATACAGCCTGAAATTACGGGGCGCGATCCGAGTCAGTTAACCGATGAGGAAGGACAAATTACTACCGAATTAGGTAGAACCTATATCAGCTGGGTAAAAAATAGTTATCCTACTTTGATCGAGCCTACTACCGAGCTAGCTAAAGCATTTCCCAAAAATATGAAGGCATTAAACTTATATAGGCTAACCGACAAATACCCCTCCCCTAGCTTTGTAGATGCAATTCATCTCAATGAGGGTGCTAATGAAAAAGTTGCCGAACAGCTTTATTATGCCATTTCGGGCTTTTCCAAAATGCAGCTCGTTCCCAAGCAGCCACCCGCACCAAAACCTGTAGCCCCGCAACAACAATCGCAACAACAATAAAATCTATTTCGGGTTCCTCATAGGGTTCAATCTATCGATAACTGCTCGTTGCTAATTAGTGCCTTGTGCTTGGCTAAGATCGACTTGGCTTCAATAAAGATATTTTGAATCTCTGGGTGGCTTTTGCTAATCGAACTTTCGAGACGTTCTACGGCGATCGCCAATTCTTCGGTTGCCAAATTCTCGACGAACTTAATTTCCAAATTGAGCAATATTTCTTGTGGACCAAAATGCAGAGTTAAAATTTTAATTACTTTATCCACCGCAGGGTCATCATTGGTAATTTTTCTGATATCGTTTACGGTTTGCGCATCAGCACCTTCGCCAATTAATAATCCCTTACTTTCAGCAGCCAGCAGAATTGATACTCCACATAGAATAACCCCGATAACAATTGAAGCCACGCCATCTAAATAAACATTGTTTAAGAGATGTCCACTAAATACGCCGATAAAAGCAACAAATAAACCAATTAGGGCAGCAGAATCTTCAAACAAGATCGTAAAAATTGTAGGATCTTTACTGGCGCGAATTGCCGTCCAAAAGCTGTCGTCATTTTTATCAGCCAAAAACTCTTGCAAAGCGATATTCCAAGAGTATCCTTCAAAAATTACCGCTAACCCTAACACTACGTAATTCCAAAAAGGATCGGTTAGGGGTTCTGGATGTCGAAGATGATTGATTCCCTCATAAAGAGACATCCCCCCACCAATAGCAAAGATAAACAGAGCAACAACTAGCGTCCAGAAATATAGTTCCTGTCCATAGCCGAAAGGGTGAGAGTCATCTGCTGGTTTTTTACTGAGGCGTATGCCGAGTAGTAGTAATAATTCATTTCCCGTATCGACTACGGAGTGAATTCCTTCCGAGAGCATTGCCGAACTACCAGTAATCGAAGCTGCAATAAACTTAATGACAGCGATCGCGAAATTGGCAGCCATGGCTGCATAGATTGTTTTTTTTGCCGAACCAGACATTGAATTTTTAAATATCTATTGAGATATGAGAGATAAAGTCTGCTACCATCCTAAGCCTAATTTTTGGATCGGGGGAAAAATAAAGCAAAAAGCAAAAGGTAAACAATTTAATAGTTCGATAATAATTCCTAATTCCTAATTCCTAATTCCTAATTCCGAATTCCGAATTCCGAACTAATTCCCTTAAGTCATGTAAATTGTTATGTTTCGTAAGAATAGATAGCTAGGTAGGTTTGATAAACTTGACAGAGAAGTTTGATGGTTAATATTTTATCTAGCCAAAAACCTAAAAAATTAAGAAAGCTACCCTGGGTATTTTTCTTAACCCAAACAAAATAAAAATCTATTTTCAGGAGAATAATCGATTATGGTTCAACGAGGTTCTAAAGTCAGAATTCTTCGTCCAGAATCCTATTGGTACAATGAAATTGGCTCTGTAGCGACGGTAGATACCAGCGGTATTATTTACCCTGTAGTCGTGCGCTTTGAAAAAGTCAATTATGCGGGCGTGAATACTAATAACTTTGCAGAATCGGAAGTTACAGAAGTAACTGCTCCTCCCAAAAAGGCGACCAAAAAGTCCCCACCCAAAAACCCTGCTAATGCGATAAAAGCTCCCGCAGCTCAAAATAAAGATGCTGCAAATACGGATAAGCAGCCTTCGCCAAAAAATCCACCCAAGGAAGCTTAATGCAGGTACCAAATTAACCAGCATAATATTACCCAATCCCTCAATGGCTCTGTCCTTCTGAGGGATTATTGTTCGATCGGTTATTAGCTTTTAATCACTCTTCATGGCGTAGAAAAGGAACGGCTACGAGTTCTCCTTCAGCATCGCCTACTCGTACTTTTAAACCTTCGCCACCTGCTTTGGTACGAATATAGCCCAAACCCCAGCAACCTGTGGGAGTATCGGTGTAGCTAGTTAGAACTCCTACCTTACTATCGCCGACGGTAATAGCCGTTTGTGGGGCAACCGATTGGCTGAGTTCGATCCCCCATAACTTTTGTTTTACTCCTTTATAAGTGTTGAGACGAGCAATGGTTTCCTGTCCGATATAGCAACCTTTTTCAAAAGATATGGTCTGCCAAAGTCCTGCTTCTAAGGGGTTGTAGTCTTCGGTCAGTTCGCGATCGCTTTGGGGTCTTCCCTGCTGTATTCTCAAGCTTTCCCACAGGCGATCGCCAAAGGGAATTACTCCTAAATCCATCATTTTTGACCATACCACCCCTGCGTTTTCCTTAGACACAATTAGAGTGTATCCAGGAGCTGCTAAACCGCTACCTAAAGCTACGCGCACGGGAATGTCATCAAGATTGATCACTCGATGATCTGCTAAGTTTTGTTGGGGAATAGCTTCAGCGGTCAACTTGGACAACAAAATACTGCTTTGTTCACCAACTAAGCTAAATATCGCTGTTGCTGCGGAAATATCGCTCAATTCCACTTTATCGAAGGGAAATATAAAGCGGTCTAGCCAGGTCAATAGCTGCTGGCGACGCTGAGGAGAAACTAAGACCAAAACCGCATCTTTTGTAACATAGGCGGTTGCTAAATCTATAGTACGGGCAGTGGAAGTAACAAACACCGTATCGCACCCCTGTCCTGGCTGTAACTTCTCGAAATCATTGGTACTTTGGTTATGCAGATAACGCAGACGATCTTCTCCCGTAACTTTGAGTAAACCCCAACTAGAGCGATCGCAGATTGCTACACCATGATTAATCGCTTCGATAGCGCGATCGTCATTATTAAAACTAAGAACCGCTCCCGCTTCGTCAAATATTGCCCCTGCTGTTTCCTGAACTTGTTTTAATTCCATTATGTTTATTAATATGTTTATTAAATTATTTAATTACTGATTACTTACTTAGAGTTTGGAGTTTGGAGTTAGTCCCTAAAGGGATATATGCGGAGCCCTAAAGGACTAGCTTCGCGTCGCGGTATCCTTTAGGACACCTTCGGATATGGTTAGTCGTAGCTACTCCCTACTTTCTACTTTCTACTTCCTACTTACTCTGGAAGAGTGCTAAAAACCTTTCTTACTGACTGTTGTGCCTTAGATTCTAATAGTTGCCAGTCTATCTCGTCAAAATCATCAATTAGGCGGGTATCTATTTCTACGGGATATGTACCTTCGTCCTCTTGACTAAAGATATGTTGAATCGGCTCATATTCGGCAAAACAAACTTTATAACAAAGTTCCCAGACATCAACTTCCACCTGATAGTCGCCCCTAGTTAAACAAAGATGATAGCCAGGAATTGGTTTGGTTACTTCTTTATATGTTCCTTTCCAATCAGAAGATTCTATTTCTTTGCGGATATTGTCTACCACTCGCAACATTGCTGGCTGCATCAAAACTTGAGCCTGTTCCCAAGCTAGCCTGTCTTTAAAAGTCGGTTTCATTATACGCTTGATTGAAATCAGTATAGTTTGGATTTTGTGAGTTGTTAGCTTCTTAGTTTTAAGCTACTACGTATAAGGCAGAATTGATTCAAAACTTGTGAGCGATCGCTCTTAACGATTCATCTCTAAGAGGTAAAGTTGTTTAAGATATCTATCTAGGGCAAAGTCATTAATTGAAAGGAAGATTATGATTGATTTAGCTGTTATTGATTACGATATGGGAAATCTTCACTCCGCCTGTAAAGGTTTGGAAAAAGCGGGTGCAGTTCCTAAAATCACCAATTCTCCTCAAGATATTCTGTCGGCTGATGCAGTAGTATTACCTGGAGTAGGAGCGTTCGATCCTGCAATGAAGCATATTAGGGAACTCAACTTAGAAGAAACCATCAAACAGGCGATCGCTTCTGGTAAACCTTTTTTAGGTATTTGTTTGGGTTTACAAATTTTATTTGATGGTTCGGCGGAGGGAACAGAACGGGGCTTGGGAATTATTCCTGGTGTTGTACGGCGTTTTCAAAGCGAGCCAGACATTACTATTCCCCAGATGGGCTGGAATCAACTAGAACTAAAGCAGCCCAACCTGGCTTTGTGGCAAGAGCTACCTCCAGATCCTTATGTCTATTTTGTTCACTCTTTTTATGTCGATCCGCTAGATTCAAGCGTCAATGCTGCTATGGTGACTCATGGTACGCAAACCGTAACGGCAGCGATTGCTCGTGGTAATTTGATGGCAGTACAGTTCCATCCTGAAAAGTCTGCCGACAATGGATTAAAAATTCTCTCTAATTTTGTCACTCTCGTTAAAGATCGACTAATGACTAGTTCTTGCTAGTTTGTATATTTTGGAACTAATTAGTTGGGTAAGGCTGCCACGACGTTTTCTCAATTGTCAATCTTGCTGGCAGTTCTCATGCTCATGAAGTACACTTTAATTCTATCCAAATTAAATAACCAAGAGTCCAAAATGTCAGACTTCCTGACTGCCACTTACCCAAACCGATTAACGCTATATCTTACCAATTTGAGATAGGCTATATAAAGGGACTGCTGTCTGGTCACCTCTACTCGCTCTGTTACGTTCTAGCAACGTATTAGATTTATTTGAGCGTTTAAATCCACAGCTGATCTATAGCTGATTTTAATCCCAGATAACCAATTTAACAGTCTGTAATTCCTCAAATTACTCACTAAAACACTTGATTTATTATTGCTTAATATTGGGATACATTCTAAGTAACTAGCATTAGGCACTGGTTAGTTGATGAAGGGCGGGGCAAAAGGTAAGATTGTTTTGTTTTGATGTCTCATGAAAACGTCTAATTTTTCGTGGTTTTACGCAATGTCAGGAAACAAATAGTTATTAAAAGCAAATCTCAACAAATTTTTGGTTACTGCCTCCAAACTAACGAGCTTTGAATTGATTCAAATTATGGCTTGATTCAAGGATTTAGGTTGTAATCAAAATTTAAATCATTGTTTTATTATTGGTTGAACTTTGCAAATAACTATATATCAGCCGAATCTGGCTTAAGTCAGAAATTAATGCTATGGCTGCTTCTAGGTATTAAGCTTGTTTGGACTTTCTGCCTGCGGATCTATGACTTTTAGCCGAGGAAAAAAAGTAATAAAAGCTTATGATGGGAATTAGTAAAGCAATATTTGATGACGCAATAACCCGTTGAATAATGTTTGAAATATAAACAAAAACATGGAAGAGAGAGTGATCAACATATTATTAGTGGAGGATGACGAAGTTGATGTAATGAATGTCAAAAGAGCATTCAAAAAATACAAAATAACTAATCCTTTGTACGTGGCAGGAAACGGAATTGAAGCTTTTGAAATGTTGCGATCGCATGATGAAGCACCTCCAGAAGTTCCAGAAACAAGACGGCTAATACTGTTGGACTTAAACATGCCAAAAATGAATGGCATAGAATTTCTGCACCGAATTAGAGATGATGAAGCTCTCAAGCGGACTCCTGTAATCGTCTTGACCACTTCTGATGAGGACAGAGACAGAATCGAAGCATACAATCTGAATGTTGCTGGCTATATTCTCAAGCCCGTGACTTTTGCTAATTTTGCCGAAGTGATGGTTGCACTTAATAAATACTGGACTCTGTGCGAAATGCCCTAACAGATAAGTGATAGTGGAAACAATCTGACTATACGCCCGACTATATATTTAGTTGGGAACAAGCTGAGGTGTCCAACCTGACTATATGCCCCTTTTCGGTTCAGGTAATCCATAAATCTTGGCAAGATTGACTACCTTGGTCGTCAAATTTCAGATAAATATTGGGATAAAAAAAACAAATAGCTTAAACTGATGTTCGGGCAAAAGAGAGCAAAAATCTAGATAGCAACTTGTGATGAGTGAAGAGCAACTTTCAATATTATTAGTTGATGATGATGAAGTCGATCGCCTCACTGTCGGACGCGCTTTAAAAAAAGCTGGTGTTACCGTTAAATTGGCAGAAGCAGAAAATGGTGCTGAAGCACTATCCCTACTGAAAAATTGGAAAAATAATCTGGTTGACGTTTCAAAAACCAACTTATTTTCCGATCCAGTTGCTCACACCACATGCGATCTAGATTTAATTTTGCTTGATTATCGTTTACCAGACATTGATGGTTTACAGTTAATTGCAGATATCAGAGCTTTAAATCTAAATTTGCCTTTGATTGTTTTGACTGGGCAAGGAGATGAAAAAATTGCTGTCGAAATAATGAAGGCTGGTGCAGCAGACTATCTAGCTAAGTCGAGAATCGAACCAAATACTCTAGCCAAAGCGATCAACGGGGCGATTAGAATACATCAGGCAGAGCAAGCAGCCGAGTTAGCTAACCAACGTCTTCGTGTCACTAATGAACTACTGGTAATCAAAAACCAAGAATTAGAAAAGCAGCAGCAGCAAATCAAAAGGCAAAATATTCAGCTGCAAAAAGCCTACAATCTTAAGTCAGAATTTTTAGCAACTATGTCCCATGAATTGCGAACTCCGATGAACGCTATTATGGGCTTTTCTCAGCTACTGCTACGGCAATATCCCGATCCTCTCTCGGCACAACAGCAAAATCTGGTTCAGCGAATTTTTAACAACAGTAAAAGTTTGCTCGACATGATTAATGAGATGCTGGATTTTTCCAAAATTGAGGCGGGTAAACTTAAGCCAATACCGCAAAAGTTCGATTTAAGCAACCTAATCAATTCATCCGTAGAAGAGTTGCGTTCTTTGGCAGTGCAAAAACAGCTCGACCTCGGCACGCAGATTGAATTAAAAGATAGTTGCCTGTTCCAAGACTTTCATTTTGTCAAACGAACTTTAATTAACCTAATTTCTAATGCTATCAAATTTACTGAGTCAGGAGCAGTAACCGTAAGAGCTTGGGAAATTGAGCAAACGCAAATTGCGATCGCGGTTTGTGACACGGGTATCGGTATTGCCCCTCAAGACCGAGACAAAATTTTTGAAGCTTTTAGACAGGCAGATCAAAGCTTTACTCGGCATCACTCAGGAACGGGTTTGGGTCTGGCTATTACTCAATCTTTGGTCAGAATGATGGGAGGGGAAATATCTTTGCAGAGCGAATTAGGCAGCGGTTCAACTTTTACGGTAAAAATCCCTCGTAGGTATGATGCCTGAATTAAGAATAATTAATTATGGTAGAAAAAATTTACATTTATTAATACTTTTTTTAAAAATGCCTGTTACGAAAACCAATAAGGGCAATTACATTCTAGCAGTAGACGATATTCCCGATAATCTTTTGTTGATTCAACTAGCTCTTGAACAAGAAGGTCATCAGGTAATATTGGCGCACAATGGAGAAACAGCGTTAAAGCAAATTAAACAAGCTCCTCCTAATTTAATTTTGTTAGATGTGATGATGCCTGGGATGGATGGTTATGAAGTAACTCGACGCATTCGTGGAGATAAAAATATTCCGTTTATTCCCATACTATTAGTCACCGCTAGAGAAGAATCTAGCTTAGTGGAAGGATTAGATGCAGGGGCAGACGAATTTGTTCGCAAACCCTTTCAAATCGATGAATTACAGGCGCGAGTGCGCTCGATGCTGCGACTAAAAGAAACTATCGATCAAAGAGAAAACTTTGTCTCCTGCCTGACTCACGATCTGCGAACTCCTCTAGTAGCTGCCAACCGCATGCTAGATTTAATCAAGCAGCAAGCCTTTGGGGAAGTGACTCAAGAGCAAGAAGAAGCGATCGCCAACATAGTTAGCAGCAATCAAAATTTATTAGAAATGCTCAATAAGCTGCTGGAAACCCATCATTATGAGTTGGGGCAAAAAGTCCTCAGTTTTATTCCTGTCGATTTAAAGCAGTTAATTGCTGAGGTGGCTACCGAACTCGAACCTTTAGCAACGGAAAAAAAACTTAAATTAGAGCTGGATTTGGCAGCAGAAGCAAAGGTGAAGGGCGATCGCCTAGAATTACGCCGAGTATTGACCAATATAATTGGCAACGCGATCAAATTTACCGACTCAGGCTTTGTTAAAGTATCTCTATACCTAACTGAGTCCGATGTTTTTGTTCAAATCAAAGATTCGGGAATTGGCATATCGCCCCAAGAACAACAAACTGTTTTTCAGCGATTCCATCAGGGAAACCATCGACGAGCGGGCAAAGGCTTGGGACTTTATCTCTGTCAGCAAATTATTTATGCCCACCAGGGGAAACTTACGGTTGACTCTAAAGTAGGTCAGGGTAGTACTTTTACTATTTGCTTGCCAAAATCATCTTAAACCTCAAGATTGCTTGATTTGAGGCTTTTGGCTGTCTAGCTACCAAGGAGTTTGATAGACATTCCAGTTACCAATCTGACGGTTAAGCAAAATAGCTGCTGCTTCATTTATTTCAGCTTCTGTCCCTTCAACTACAACTAAATATTCACCTTGGGACAAAAGTTCGTCGTAATACTTTGCTTGTTCTTCGGGAACCCCCCAGCCAATTAGCGCGCCCACCAGACTACCGCCAGCAGCCCCAAAACCACTGCCTAACAAAGCATTACCCAGCAATACTGCGACTTCTGTTGCCAAGCCTACTCCAGGAATAGCTAAGATACTAAGACTACCGATTAAACCCAGCATCCCTCCAGTGGTTGCGCCCATCACCGCACCTGTTTCTGCTCCATCTTTTGTTTTTGAGGAACTCGATTTAACTTCTACCTCACCTAGTTGTTCCTCGGTTGCTGGATTTCGAGCGATCGCCGATATCCGATCCATATTAAAACCACAATCTCTCAATTCGATCAAAGCCACTTCAGCATCTTCACGGGTGGGAAATGAACCAACAGCCCGTTGTTGCCCTGCTTCGTTGTTCATAAATGCGTTGGTAATTCAACACCATACCTTACACAAACTTAGCTAAGAAATACATCTTGCTAGGGATGTAATTTTTCAGATCAAGCTATAGCAACCAAAGTTGCAGTCTGGTGTGCCAAAAATCCATCTTAGAGGGGAGGCAGAAATACCTAGAGATTGACGACGATTGAGAGACGTTACTTATTTTGGCTCATTTGGCTCAAAAGCATCATCGATTATGGCAACAAAAATCAAATCAGGCGATCGCGTAAAGTGGAAGGTGGGGAAAGGGGAAACCACTGGCAAGGTTACCAAAAAAATTACCGAATCTACTACGGTTGACGGAAAGAAGATTACCGCCACTAAAAATAAGCCTCGTTACCTAGTGGAAAACGACAATACAGGCAACGTCAGCGCACACCGAGCCAAGTCTCTATCTCCCGTCAAAGATACTAGTGACTTAAAACCCAAACAGCAGGAAATCTTAGAAGATTTTCAACAAGCCGTCAATATGGATGCCTCGGAAATCAAAAAGTGGCTCAAGACAGAAGAAAGCCATTCCGTAGGACAAAAAGACCAAAACGGCAAAATTAAAGGTCGTAAATCTGGAAAAAAAATCGTTAAAATTTTGCAGAAAGATCAATCCGACTATAAGAAAAAAGACTTCAAACACATGAAAAAGGTGATTAGTTACGTCCATCGTCACCTCGCCCAACAACCTTCTGGTGATGTCGAAGATACTCCTTGGCGATATTCTTTGATGAATTGGGGCAACGATCCTCTCAAAGACAAGTAATTAAGTAATGGGTAATAGTGTTTAAAGAGTAATGTTAGCAGTAGAGCAGATAGTCGATCGCAAAATTGTCGAAGCTTTGGATCTAGAGCCAGAGAAGACTGCCGAAATAGCTGGTTTGCGGTATGTTAAGGCAGATAGTCTAGTAATCGAGCGCAAAAAAGTCGGTCGTGGCTTTAGCTATCTCAACATCAAAGGAGAACGCATCACCGATGAGGCAGAACTAGAACGTCTCAAATCCCTAACCATTCCTCCAGCCTTAAAAGACGTTTGGATCTGTCATCTAAACAACGGACATCTTCAGGCTACGGGAAGAGATGCCAAAGAACGCAAACAGTATTTTTATCATCCCCAATGGTGTAAAATTCGCTCCCAGCATAAATTTAATCGCATGGTGCTGTTTGGCGCAGCTTTACCCCTGTCTCTTATA
>JADEXJ010000346.1 GCA_015207195.1 Pleurocapsales cyanobacterium LEGE 10410 | reverse complement strand
AAAAACCTCCAAAAGGGTTGATACGCTAATTAAAATAGCGATAGATTTAATCAATCCCAAGCATCTTCGTAACTGGTTTGCCCACTGCTGTTATTGTCCCTCATAAACTTGCAAACCGCTGTATATGTCAAACCCTTAGCACTCTCAATATCTGTATCTTCGCGAATACACTCAATCCAGCTTTCAATTATGATGGTAGGTATCTACTACCCCTGTTTGAACATCGCCTAAAGCACGACGCAAAATTGACAGTTCATCGCTCGACTGCAACCAGCTATGTAATCCCGCATATGCTTCACTACCTGCTGCTTGCCAGGTAACTTGTTCGTCAAAGACATCATGAAGACGAGTTTCTAGTAGCTTGACGTGATTTTGTTTAACAGCATTAATCTCTTTAAGGATGTTACGTAGTTCTTCATCTCTAGCTCGATAGCTATACTGTTTGAAAGCCTCTATAGTGTAGCGTTCGCCCACAATCGCCGTATTCAAAGCATCGACAATTTCTTGTTTACTCGAACCTCCCCAGTCTTCAGCTATTTTCCACCAATCGAATTTGGTTTTTCACTACCTACTTAAATGCAATATTGCTCTAATTTCCGCTGTAAATTTTCTCTAACTAACGACAGATGAAAGACAAATACTCGAAGTAGATGATTAAACCACTCAGAGTTAAAAGCAAGCCAAAAATAGCTATTTATAAAACTTAATAAGTTATTTAACCTTATCTTGGAGGAAATAAAATGCATTTCAAGCAGTTTTATTTAGAAAGCCTCGGTCATGCGTCCTATTTTATTGGCTCGGAACAGACGGGAGAAGCCTTGGTATTGGACGTGAGACGAGATGTAGATATTTACTTTGAAGAAGCCCGTTCTCAGGGAATGCAGCTAACCTATGCTGCCGATACCCATCAACACAACGACTATCTGACGGGAATTTGCGAGCTACCCCAACGGGGTGAAGTGCAGCTAATTGGTAGTGGTCGTGCCGATTTGGGTTACAAGGTGCGTTCCATGGGAGATGGCGATCGCCTGGAGATGGGAGAAATTGTCTTTGAAGCAATGCATACTCCTGGTCATACTCCAGAACACATCAGTTTTTTAGTGACAGACCGTTCTCGTGGTGAAGAACCCGTAATGTTTCTCTCTGGCGGTTCGTTGTTAGTAGATGATGTCGGTCGCCCCGACTTGTTAGGTTCAGATGACGATATTCAGAAGCACGCTAGTCAATTGTGTCAGACACTTCAGTCGAAAATTCTCAAGCTACCAGACTACGTGCAGGTTTATCCGACTCATGTTGCTGGTTCTCTTTGTGGGGGAAATATTGGTAGTCGTCTTTCTACAACTATTGGCTATGAACGACGGATGAATCAGATGTTAGCTGGTATTGCCTCGAAAGATGAGTTTGTCAAACAATGCGTTAATTTAGAAGAACTTCCCGCCGTACCTCCTTACTGGTCGCGGATGCGAAAGCAAAATCAGCAAGGACCAGGGTTGTTGGGAGTTTTGGCTAATCCTCCCGCTTTGGATGTCGAGCAATTCGATCGCCTGCGTTCAAATGGTGCAATAGTATTAGATTGTCGTTCGCCAGAAGCTTTTGCCAGTCATATTCCTGGTGCGCTCAACGTTCACTATGGTTCTTCCTTTGCTACTTGGGCGGGAACAATTTTACCTCCCGATGTGCCGTTAATTTTAGTACTAGAGAAAGCCAGCGATCTTTGGGATGTTTGTTGGCAGTTGCTTCGTATCGGTTACGACTTACCTCAAGGTTGGTTAGCAGGGGGCATGATGGCGTGGCGCACCGCAGCCAAGGAACTAGAATTTATGCCCTTGATGAGCGTGCGAGATTTACA
>JADEXJ010000092.1 GCA_015207195.1 Pleurocapsales cyanobacterium LEGE 10410 | reverse complement strand
CACCCATCCGCAGGGGCGCCTTAGATCGAGTTGCTTTGCGTTCGATTAGAGATTTATATGCTAACGGACGATTTCCTCTGGCTGCTGCTCCAGAAGGAGCGACTAATGGTCATAATGAAATAATCAGCCCCATTGAACCTGGTATTGCTCAGTTTGGTTTTTGGTGTCAGGAGGACTTACTCAAAGCAGAACGTTCCGAGTCAGTGGCGATCGCTCCTTTAGGGGTAAGATATATCTATCAAACAGCACCCTGGCAATATTTAGACGAACTACTCTGCCAGCTTGAGGTAGAAAGTGGTCTGCGGAATGCGTTCGATTGCACCATCGGATTAGTTAACGGGGTCACGCCTACTGCCACTCAGGAAGATACTTTTTATCGACGGCTGATTACCCTAGCCGAACACCTACTATCTTTGATGGAAGGATTTTATAGCAAATTTTATCAACAAAAATTAGATAACCAGGGCGAATTGTCCCATCGCCTCCAGGCTTTATTAGATGCTGCCCTAAAAGTTGCCGAACAATCCTTTGGTATCAAAACCAATGGTAATATCAGCGATCGCTGTCGTCGGGTAGAACAAGCAGCCTGGAATCGTATCTATCGCGATGATATCTCAGAACTAGAAACCCTCGCCCCTGCCGTCAGAGGATTGGCGGATCTAGTTGCTTCCGAAGCCGAGTTGCGTCTGTGGCATATGCGGATCGTCGAAAATTTTGTCAGCGTTACAGGGCAATACGTCGCCGAGAAACCCAGCGTAGAAAGATATGCAGACACCATCTTACTAATTTGGAAAATGATCGCTCGGCTCAAAAGAGAATCTAACCCCAAACCACCCTACATCGGCGAAAAACTGGCGAAGCTTACCGCCATCCCCCCATTTTATATTGACGACTATTGGCAACAGTATCAAACCAATCGTCGCCAAGCGGTAGCCAATCTAACTCAAGATTTACAGCAGGCTTTAGAAAAGACAATTACAACAGCCAGCCTTTGAAGCTATTGCCAATAAAGAAAGCTCTTTATCCATCTCACTACGAACTACGAACTCGTATTACTGAACCTTGGCACGAAAACGAATAAAGCCGTAGGAATTAGCAGGTGTGCCTGGGGCAGTAGCTGCTGGCAAAGAATCGATTTCTACGACAACTGCGCCGTTATCATTATTGGTGGCATCAACTTCCACAGTACTGCCACTAGAATCAACTTTCTTACATAGATTAGTGGCAGGGCTGCCAACCGTCGGGGGAGCAGTGCCAGGGGCATAAAATGTCCCCTCGTCAGTATCGGCAGCATTAGATAGATTAGTTGGTGTAGCACTAGTAGCCGAACTATTTAACAACCTGATCCCAGAAGCAGTACCATAGCTATTACTCACAAAGGTCATGTTATCGGGAATGACATCGCAGATTTGAACATTGGAGGCTGCTTGTTCGCCGTTAGAGAGAAAATAGATCGTGTACTCGATCTCATCACCTGGTTGAATATCAGCGACACTAATGGCACCAGGCAGATAAATATCGTCATCATTGGGCCAGTTAAGGTCGTTATCTTCGTTATCGGCGGTCCCATCATCGACAAAAGTATTAAATGGAACCTCGTCGCTTTGACCTGGATTGATGGCGGTAATCCTTTTGACCAGTAGTAAGTTGGGATTTAAAGGCTCGGTAACTGATAGAGGAGTCGGATCTTCATAAGCAGCGCTGGGGGGATAGTCGGAGACAATAATTGAGGGATAGTTTGAAGGGAGATTCCTAATAACGGCTTGATTATAATAATCCCCAGGAGTTAAAGATCTAGGAAGTTTAACCTCAGCAGTAATAGTTACCTTGTCTGCATCTGTAGTTGCCTGAGTTTGAGCGGGAATAGTCAGATCGCTAATCTGAATTGTTTGATTATCGTTGCTAAAGCTAACCGTACCAGTACCGTTAGAAACGGTAAAGTTGCCCGTGAAAGTCCCGTTTATTGGATTACCAGCAGTAACGTTTCTCAAATCGTCTTCAAAGGTAACTCCAATCAGATCTATCACGTTACCCGAAGCAACGGAATAAATATAATTAACGGTTTCTCCCGCAGGAATGGTCGTAATTGTGTTTCCTTCAAGATCTCGGACCTCTTTTTCCATTACCGAGGCAAATAAACAGCTAGCCCCGTCATGATTTCCGCCTGTTTGAATACTTTGTATAAAGTCGGCATCACCATAGGTAGGACTAGTAGGGTCGCTATCTACTTTATACAAACCTTCAGCCGAATTTGTACCGCTACGATAATACAGAGTACCAAAAGAATCGACAAATTGTGACCCCGTATTATGACTGAATCCGGTCCCGTTTGTTGCTGTTGCATCCACACTGAAACTGCCATCAGTAAGATCGAGTATGACTAAGGTATTGCTGGCTTGATTTATCCCATAAATTCTAGCTCCGCTAGTACTTGTTGGATCTGTAGGATCGACGGCAAAGTCTGTAAAATTCGTTCCTGCAATTGTTCCCTGATCTAAAATAGTTGGCGGAGTAGTAGTTACATCGAGCTTGGCAAATACGTTTTGTCTACCAATAATATATGTACCATCAGATAAGGCAGTGGCTGCGTAGTAACTACTATCATTTAAGGGATTGCCATCGCTTTCTGTTGGTATACCGAGAGAATGAACTACACCATCACTGCCAATTTTGACCACATTGTTCTGGTCGTAGGGATCTACCGTTGCATTGCTATCAGTACTAGACTCTTGAACCATGCCATAGAGGTAATTATCAACGGGATTATATGCTAGGGCATTGTAACTAAAATTAGTAGGATATCCGTTCGTCGTACTGGTATTCGTTCCAATTTCAACTAAGTTAAAAGGTTCTTCCGAACGATTTACGCTATAAAGCTGTTGAGGATTAGTACCACCAGTGCCAATAGTTATGTAAAAAGTAGAGTTGCAGGTGAAAGGTAGTCCCAAAGGTCGATTGCCATCGTCTTCAATTGTAATTTTATAATCTTCTACCTCACCATTATCCGTCCCCGCAGAAGCTCCTGTAGCCTGTTGAGCAGTAGCCTCAACTTGACCCAAACGGAAACGAGCAAAGGTTTCGCCAGGAGTCATTCCCGCAGGTGTGGTAAAAGTAAGCTCAAAATCTCTCAGTTTGCCATCTGTACCAAGGGCATCGAAATCGGAAGCAACCTCGACGGTAGCCGATTGTTCTCCTTCATCTAAAAAGTCACCATCTTTATTAAAGTCGATAAAGCCTACTAGATAGGCAGGAACAGCAGGTACGTTGTTTCTGGCGGAAACGGTTACGGTATAGGTTTGCCCCACCGTGTTTGTTAAAGTAGGGAAACTGGCTACTCCATCCTCATCGTTGGGGGGCGCACCATCATTATCATCGGCTATAGCATCTACATCTTGCAAACTACCACTATCGATATCAATATCATCTCCCAAACTTAAAACTTGACCCACTTCATCGATCACTACCTGGGCTGCACCACCGTTGGTAGAGGTGGTTTGATAATCGCCCGTACCCGTACCCGTACTAGTGTCGGGGGCATCACCGTAATCATAAATCGGTGCAACTTCAATGGTGACGGGATAGTCTTCTACTTCCCCATCACTCGCGCTACCAGTAGAGCGTTCATCTATATCTGAAGTATCGGTATTGTCATTTAGAGTATCGCTGGTCAAACGCAAGCGCACGTAACTATCGCCAGGAGTAGTGCCAACGGGAACCGACCAGGTAAGATTTGCTGTGGTATCAGTACTGGTTACAGCAGCACTTTGGTATTCACCCTCTTCAAATTTGCCATCTTTATCGAAGTCAACCCAACCGTGGAGGGTAGCATCACCATCAGTATTTACAGGAACATCGAGGCTATAGTTACCTACACTAGGAACATTGGGTAAGGTGTTAAAAGCATCTTCATCATCTCCACCATCACTATCATCTCCTGCTGCTGAAGCTCCTGCATCAGTACCAAGTTGAGTATCGGTTTCGCCATCGGGTCTTATGCTTCCAAGATAGACACTGGGAGTAGCGTAAGTTATGTGACTGGCATCGCCGTAAGAATCGGGTGCGTCACCGTAGTCTGGCGGTTCGTCAGCAGCATCAATCGCCACTGGAGTATTGGCAATGGTGAGATCTCCATAAACGTAAGTATCGATATATCTTTGATTACCAAAGCCATCACCTGTAAAATTCCCCCAAGTATGTTTACCTTGGGGAGTTGAAGATAATGCTCCATCTGGTAAGGTAGTTGTACCACCAAGCAAAGTAAGATCGTCCCAAAACACTAAGGTATCTAGAGTAGTGGTATCATTCAAGGCTTCGTAAATTGTTAAACCATTATTAGTTCCACCACCACTTGTCTCTGCATCTCCCGCTACGAAGTGATATTCTCCAAGTCTTACTTCGAGTTGAGCATCGTAAGCTCCTTCTGGTAGGATATTTCCTTCATTATCTCTGCCATCCCAGTCAACGGTATTGATCCCAGGGGTTGCTACACCCAAAAGTAGGGTATCTCCTGCTCCAAAATTACCATTTTCATTTGTATCGATGGTGATAGCATAAGTTCCATCTACATCAGTAGTAAATTGAAACGTACCCGAATCTTGAACACCAGTAGTAGATCCAGGAGATATAGAATAATCAACACCCTCATCGTCAGTAAAAGTGAAGCCAGCGATATCAGGAGGAATAGTCGGACGACTACCAGCGATATCAGGATAACCTAAATAAATAGGGTATAGAGCAGACACAGAATTACCAGATCGAGGTGTACTTAGACCAGAGTTAGGGGCATCTACACCAATATTGTTTGCTACTATCTCGTAAACAAAACCAGCAAAATTATTTAAATCGAGCAACCAAACAAAGTTTTGACCTGCTCGTCCGCCAGGTACTAAAGTGTAATAATCGCTATCTGCCGAACCAGTTTCAGCAAATGTGCCTGCATTAAACGCCCAACTATAAGCGTGAAGACGACCTTGGGCTTCTGTAGGATCGGGATTAGTGCTGGTATTGGGCGTTACAGTAACGTCAAAACGTTCCAATACGTTACCAACCTCATTGAACAATCGAACCTCATAAGTGTCGGCGGCTGTCGTTACATAACGAAAAGGATCAGTTAGCTCAGAATTTAAAGGATTGGTACAGGAAATATTGGCTGCTACTATACCTGTATCATATACTTCCGCGCCAGAAGAATTATAAATTACAGCTCTAACATTCTCGTTATCTGCATCTCCACAGAGAGACACGTTGATTACTTCGCCTGCGGAGAGAATATCAACATACAGTGGTCGATCGATAGGCAATAATAAACTACTCCCGCTATAACCATATTCATAGAGTGGTTGATTTAATCCAATCTGTGCAGACCCCTCAGCGTTGGCAACAGATGGTAGAAGCAGACTAGTAAGAATAGCTAAACTTCCTGAAAACCAAACAAATATAGATTGGAAAACAATACTTGAGTAGTGAAACCGAGATTTGAGCTTTGAGAAAGTTTTCATATCAGATTTATGCTCGTCCAACTTTTTAACGTTCTAATTGCAGATCGGTGTTTTGTTCTTCCAAGATGATGTCAATGCCTCGCAGGTCTTGAAATTCGATTTCCACCCGCCGATTATAGGCGTGTTCTAAGCTAGTATTCCCAGGTTTCTTCAGTTTTGATTCACCCAGAGGCAAAATTGTCATCCGTTCGGGCTGGACTCCCTGCTGCATGAGATAATTACGAGTTGCGATCGCTCTCAAATAAATTCAGATCGAATTGGGTATCAGATCCACAAATTCGTCGGGTTATTTCGCTCTAATTCCCATTTACTGGGGTTGTTAATGATGTATTGTCTAATCCGATTTAAAGAACCGTCTTGGCGAATGATGTGGTCATAAAATCGGGGTTGCCAACCAAAATAATCGTGTCCGTTTTGACGACACCAACGGGTTACAGATGATTTGTAGGCATTAATAATTGCCTGTAATGACCCGCGTTTCAATGGGGCAAATTGGTTAGAGCGATCGGTTTTTTGTGGGGGTTGTCGTAGAGACGCGCCATGGCGCGTCTCTACCAGGTTGACGTTATTTTCGGGGCGGTTGATAACGACAATGCCATGAACGTGATTGGGCATGATGATATGGGCATCTATATTTGTATGGGTAAAATGATGGGGAATATCTAACCAAAATTTTTGGGCAATTTGCCCGATCGCCGATAGCTGCACCTTGCCCGCAACCACATCACCAAAGAAATAAACACGGTTTTTGGTACAAATGGTGATGAAATACCGACCGTTAGCAGCATAATCCCAATTAGGTAAACGGGTAGATTCAACCCGATATTTGCCTTTAAACTTTGGTTGACTCATTAATTTTCCTTGTTTGATTCCAATTGCAAATCGCTATTCTGCTCTTCCAAGATGATGTCGATCCCGCGCAAGTCCTGAAATTCAACTTCAACCCGCCGATTATAGGCGTGTTCTAAGGTAGTGTTTCCAGGTTTCTTCAGTTTTGATTCACCCAGAGGTAGAATCGTCATGCGTTCGGGCTGGATGCCTTGCTGCAAGAGATAGTTACGAGCTGCGATCGCCCTACGTTTACTCAAGTTCAAGTTGTACTGGTTACTGGCGCGAGAGTCGGTATGCCCTTGGAGTTCGATAGTCAGGAAGGGATATTGTTTTAAAACAGTGGCGATCTGGTTTAGTACCTCTGCACTGGTGGGAGAGATCTTGGCTTGATCGAGGGCGAAGTGAATGTTGGTGGGTACTCGCAGGGTTACGGGTTCGTCCGCTTCCCATCTGACTGGCGGGTTGCTGACTTGCGCTATGGGTTTGGTGGTGCAGTTAGGGATAACGATGGTAGGTATGCTGTTGGTTTTGCTGCCGTCCAAAGATCTAATTACTGCATTCAAGGCGGGTTCTGATGTACCATCATCGGGTTTGGTGGCGATCGCACTTACTATCGTTCCAGGAGTGGGATTATCTAAGGTAAAGCTAAATCTACCTGATTTGTCGGCGATCGCCTTTTGCCAGGGCGTACTTAAAGGACCATAACCGTTACTCTGAGCAGCCAGAGGGGTTGCCTCATCAGGAGGAAAAAGATCGGGTTCGACGCGATATAGAGTGATTTCTGCCCCAGGGTCGGCAACTCCATCGATATTTACCCTACCGTCGATCAGATAAAAGTCTTCGCTGAGAAACTGCGGGGAATTAATTGCCCTATTTGCCGTGTCTTTTTTACGGTTGCCCGAATTACGGAGCGGATTTACGCCATCACCCAACTTGAAGAAAGGGTTATTAACACGATGTCTGGTATTGAGGTCAATACTCAAACCTTTAAGATCGTCAAAGGAATTGCCCGTAATGAGGTTGCGAATACTCTGAGGATAGGCAGCCACCGTAACCCCCGTACCCGTTTGCCCCATAATCTCGTTATCGAGAATTTGGTGGTCGTTACCGATTAGAAATACTGCTGCGCTGGGTACTCTTCTGCCGTTATATTTAATCTGGTTGTTCCTAACAGTAATTTTGCCCTCTGGTTTAAATAAATAAACCCCGCTACCGTCGTTACCACACAGTAAATTATCAGCAATAAGACTGTTCTCGATCTCTCCTTCCAGATAAATCGCGTGGGGCATACCCCGCAAACCGTTACCGACGATAATATTTTCAGTAATTTGAGTTCCCCGAACGTCAGTCGAAGTCAGAATACCGCTACCGCCGTGATAGTAAATACGGTTGCGCCGAATTTTAGTACTCACTCCATCAAATAGCCACACTCCAAAGTTAGAAACAATAGTATCAATCGATTCATCGGGAGGAAGTCCCAGCCAGTTATCCAGCAGTTCCACATCTTGAGGTGGTTTAGGAAAGTCGCGATCGCCTAATTCCTCCTCTGTAGCGATCGCCAAACGAGTAGAAATTGCCACATCCGCTCCAGGAGTAGGATCGGTAATAGTGTTGGGCTGACCAAAGCCGTAGATACTCAAGCCTTTGATAGTAATGCGATCGCCCGCTATGGTCAAACCTCGCAGGATCTTGTTACCTTTCGCTGGGGTTAGGGTGACAACGGGAACGGGTATCGGTAACTCTACCGTAGTCGTATTATTTGGGTCGTAGCTGGGGTGCGTCGTCCCATCAATTGTTAAGCCAGGACTTAGTAGAGGGGGCAGAATTCTTTCTAGTTCGATCTTTACTGGTGCGGAAAAGTTAAATTCAATCCGCGATGAGTTAGCAGTAAGCTCTACCTGCTGTTGTTCGGTAGGTGTTAACTTGTCGTAAGCCAGAGTATTATTGACCAGCTTAATCGCTTCTCTTAGAGTTAGCTCTGCATCGGGTTCTACGGTGTCGCGATCGCTGTTGACCACGACTCGATAAGATTCAAATGCAGATTGACTTACAGCCTTTCCATTAAGCAGACCAGCAATGGTTAAAGCAGCTAATAAGATTGATATTTGGTTTCGGCGATCGCTGTTAAAAAGCATTTGTTATAAGTAATAAATAATTTGGTAGGGGCGATTCGCGATTCGCCCGTACTTATTTTTTGATAGTTTGGCTTTTGGTTTTGCCCCCCCAGCCCCCCAAAATTGGGGGGAGAAAGATTAACTGAAAGTCCCCCAAGTTTGGGGGATTTAGGGGGCGTTGTCACAGTCAATCAAACTTCTCATAAACTTTTGATAAATAACAAAATCTTAGTCTTCCACTTTCTCTACCTCCTCTGCTGCCCTACCTCCTGCCTCCTCAACTACATCCTTCGGCAAGGTTGGCGCACGATGTTGTCCAAAGCCATCGAGCAAGCTATTCAACTTAACTGTCATGCCAAAATAGGGACCTCCAGCCGATCGCGTCCCCGTAAAGTCTTCATCGTCTGCTTCGCCAAAGACATAGCCCGCAGACAGTCTCATTTCGGGAGTGAGATAGTAGCCAGCCTCCAGTAAAAAGCCCGTTTCGGTATACCCTGCCGAGGGTTGCCAGATGGTGCGTCCTTCCACTACCAAATCGATGTGATAGTTGAGGCGGTAGGTAGCCCGTAGTTGTCCCAACGAAACGTTGCTACTGCCTACAAAATCATCGGCAACAAAGGTTTTGCTATTACGAAAGGCATACTTGCCATAAAATTCCCATCGCCAGTTGGGAGCATAGATTGTTTCAATACCAAACAGATGCTCTTGTGAACCCGTTCCCCTACCCAAGAGAATAGTTTCGGGAATCAGCCCGCCATTTTCTTCATATTCATAACGGAGCAAGGCATTAATTTTGTCTTGCTGCGGATCGCGATAGGCTAAACCGAGGCGCAGGTTTCTAGTAGTGCCGATATCAAAGGTTTGATTTGCCGAGCTTGCTTGGTCGTAGCTGAGTAGACTAGTTAAGGCGGAAGAGAGTTTTCCCGTAACGTTAGCAGAAAGAACCGTATTACCACCGCCAGAATTATCGCTGTGTTGCCATCTCGCGCTGGCGGTAAAGTCGGAATTATCGGTATAGTCAATTCCCACACCGTAGCTAGATCCAGAACCAAAGCCTAGGGAAGAAACAGACTGACCCACGCCAAAAGGCTGAGAAAACTGGATTCCAGAACCAATGGTATCGAAACCGCTAAAGGTATGCTGGTAATCGAAATCTACGTTTAGACCAGGAGCGACGGTTAGTTTTTGCTGTAAGCCAACTGCACCGAGATTGCTCATGCCAGCAACGCCATTAGTAAGAGAATATCTACCCGTCAGGGTGGCATTTGCCCAGGGTTCGTATTCTCCCTGGATGCCAAAACTAGTTAGAGCTTCCCCTGCTAGGCTTCCTCTGGTCAACCATTGATGATTGAAAACTAAACTCAAGCCCGAATAAATTTCATAATCCAAACCCAAACCAAGGCGATCGCTAAATACCGCATCGGTACTATCAGAAAGGGTCAGGTCGTTAAGGGCATGAAAAGTTAGCTTGTCTAGCACGGGGATTGAAAACCGCGATCGCAGTTGAGTCGAAGTACTATCTAAGGCTTGTGGTTCTTGGCGGTCGGTGCGATCGCGATAGGTTAGATCTACTCCTAATTCGGCATCGCCAATTTCTTGCTGGACTCCTGCGGTAATTGTATCCAGACTATTATCTAAAGCAGAACCAGGAACGGGAGCGATCTCACTATCGAGAAATTCTTCTAGTTCATCGAGGGGACGGGGCGCAACTCCATTGTTATCCTGATGCTCGTAGCTAAACTGTAAGTTAGTCCTCGAAGCAATCCGTGCCTGAAGTTGACCGCCATAGCGAGTCTGTCCTGGAATAAAGCTGAGGGTAGCGTTGTTAGCAAAGCCTTCATCAGCATGGCGATAGTATGCCTGACCCCGAATATCATTACTAAACCGTACTTCTCCTTCTAGGCGATATGCCGAACCGTCGGCATCGGCAAAGGTAGTTTGATTATCCGACTCGGCGTATTCCGCAGCTAGATTACCCCACTCTCCCAAGGAGAAGTAGCTATCCACACCCCAAAGAGAGAAATCGAGATCGCCCCTGTCTTCATCGAGGTAACTTATGCCCAGCCAGCTAGGAGTATCTAAATCACGACTAAAATGATAGCGTCCTCTCCCCGCCAAGATGGTTGCATCGCTAGATTCGCTTTCAAACTGATAATTTACAACAATACGACGGACTAAAATCTCACCATCTTCCCCAACTTCCGTCCGCAATATGGGATCTCTAAATAACAACGTACCTCGGTCGTAGTCTATTTCATAATCTAAACCAAAGCTAAGACGCTGACGACGGACTATATCTCCAGGATCGTTGAGGGGAGCTAGCTCGATATAGACATCCTCCGAGCCAGGAATCAGCAAACGACGAGAAAGAAAATAAAAGCCAGCCGTGCCGTCAGGAGCGATCGCATCTCGTTGGAAACCTTCTGCGTTATTGGCATAAAAAGCATTAAGTTGAAAGTCACCCAGATTGTAATTAGATTTAAACCCGTGTAGCTGTCGGGAGATGGCACTAAATTCTTGAGCAGCAGTGCTAAATTCTTCTGTATTGTAATCACCCCACATAAAATAGTCGGGGTCGGCAAATTCTGTCCGAGGATTGCGTTCCAAGCGAAAATAGACGCTATCTATTGAAGGAGCAGTGGCTTCGGTAGTGGAACTATCGCCATAAACGGGATAGCTTTGTTCGTCTAGAGTATAAGTCCGAAACAGATTGGTTTCTCCCTGGCTGTCTTCATTCAGAGGGCGATCGCTATTAAACGCACCTGTATAGCTCCATCTGCCAATGCTGCCGACAATAAAAGCAGCAGAAGTAAAGTCGATTGTCGTATCATCGTCTTCATCTAGGGGCAAAAATTCTCGGAAACTATCGTAATAATCCGTTCCTCTCGCGCCAATCCGTAGATCCGCAAACCCTGTTAACAGAGGTATTTCTCGTAGAGTAGTCTTAAACTTTGTCTGGGTATAGCCTTCGAGTTGGCTAGATTTTGCCTGAATCGTGACGATCTGGGCATCATAACCAGCCTGAAGATCGGCGGTGAATTCTCCTTTTTCTGGCTTTACCTGAAATCCTGGAAGATCTGGATCGAGATCTGTGCCAATAAATTTCCCCGCGCTACTGTTGAGAGTGATAATTTCATTCCAGGGAGTTACAGTACCATTCTTATCAATATATTTACCCCTGACAGTAGTTACCGATCGCCCGTCGGCAGGAATTTCTGCCTCTACTGTTTCTACTTTTAAGGCTTCTGGTTTACCAGGAACGGTAATTTGAATCGAGGTTTCGCTGTAGTTAGTACCGTCGGTAGTAGATAAAACGCTAAGGGTGTTGACTCCAGTATTAAATATTATCCCGTACCAGGTTTGGGTTACTACCTGAGAAATCGGATTAATCTCGGTACGTCCTACCTGGGCGGTGTCTACGGATTTGCCATTAACCTGTAAGATAACCGAGGCAGATTTGGGATATTGGATGATAACGCTGCTGTGAATCCTATCTAATACCTCATCAGCCTTGGGCGTGAGGATTTTTACCGTTGATTCGGATTTACCATTAGAACCAGGCTGAGATTTTGGTGGAGAATCGGAGGATTGAGAGTTGTTCGCTGAAGCCTTGGAGTCCGATGGGGCGGGGGAACTTACCACGGTAGAAGGATCTTTAACCATCACTTCGCGAGTAGTTTGAGTGTTGACACCATCTTTACTGGCGATCGCGTTAACGATATTTTCGCCCATTTTTAAATCTACACCGCGCCATGTTTTGGTAATTAAATTGCGTTTGGAGTCTAGTTGTTGTTGCGTTATTAAAAAGTCGTCTAGTTCTGCCCCGTTGACTTCCAGCTTGACCAATGCACTGGGAGGGTATTGAATTGTGACACTATCGTTATGGCGATCGCTCAGGATTACCCCAGGCGCGGGAGAAATAATTTGGACTTGTTTTAAGATCAGTCTGGCAGCAATTTCTCGTCTACTTGGAGGATTGATTGTGGGGTTTCTCGGTTGTTCTCTAGTTGACTCCCCAGGGGCTATTAATCTTAAGCCATCGCTAGACTTAGCCAGGCTGAGTTTTTCGGCATTAAGATCCGACCACACCTGGGCAATTAACTGCTGTTGCTGGGGGTCAAGTTGGGTAATGAGTAATTCCTCTGACCTTGGTGCAGTATTTTTTGGAGGTGTTTGCAATGACCGAGTATTAGTAGATAAACTCAGCTGTTCGCTACTAAGATCCGACCACACCTGGGCAATTAACTGCTGTTGCTGGGGGTCAAGTTGGGTAATGAGTAATTTCTCTGACCTTGGTGCAGTATCCCTTGGAGGTGTCTCCAATGACTGAGTATTAGTAGATAAACTCAGCTGTTCGCTACTAAGATCCGACCACACCTGAGCGATTAACTGCTGTTGCTGGGGGTCGAGTTGGGTAATGAGTAATTCCTCTGCCCTTGGTGCAGTATCCTTTGGAGGTGTCTCCAATGACTGAGTATTAGTAGATAAACTCAGCTGTTCGCTACTAAGATCCGACCACACCTGAGCGATTAACTGCTGTTGCTGGGGGTCGAGTTGGGTAATGAGTAATTCATTTGAAGCATTGGCAGAAGTTTGCGATTGCTGAGTATTAGTAGATAAGCTCAACTGTTCGGTACTAAGATCTGACCACACCTGAGCAATTATCAACTGTCGATCGCGCTTCATCGGGGCGATCGCTTGTGCTTTAACACGTTCGATTGCAGTATTAAAAACCGTGTTTAAAACGGCAGCCACTAAAATAACTAGCTGTAGTGATGAGTTTTTTATCGGGCTGGTTTTGGGTTGCATAAGACGATTAAATGAACAGCGATTTCATTAGCGATCTATTTATTAGTTGGAGTCAGAAGCTTTTGATTTACCCTTGGAAGATGTTTGGCGTGGGGAATCGCCTTCCCCAGCCGTAGGAGTTACCCCAAAGTTCATGCGTACCATTCCTCCAGGTGCTAGATTCACCAGGCGAGATTTGCTATTTTTCTCGCTAAAGCGCAGATTGGGTGCGAGGCGATATTCGGGGATGCTAGTCAGATCGAGAACTCCTGTATGGTGTCCTGGTAGCACATTGGTCACAGAAAACATGCCATCCGCATCGGTAATGACGCGATTGCCATCTTCGAGATAAATCACCGCGTTGGGAATTCCTGGTTCTCCTGGCTGCTGTTCCCCGTCAAAGTTTTTATCGACAAATACTCGACCGAGCAAAATTCCCGAATCTTGAATAATTCCTGGTTCGAGTCTTAGATCGTGAATTGCTGGACCATCTTTGACGGTAAAACTGTTGTCGGTTCGTTGCGCGTTAACAATGGCGGAGTTTTCTCCCGAACCTCTTAGTGCATTTGGTGTAACCTGTGCGCCATAGACTATATTCAGCACTTCACCCTGGGCTAGGCTAAGGTTAGTAGTAAAGTTAACCAGACGATCGCTTTGGGTGGTCTCAATCGTGACTAATTCAGCATTAGCCTCCCCGCGAACGCTATCGGACTCTAAGTGAAAACCTACGGGCAAAGTATCGGTAATTTGAAAGTTGGTTAGGGGAGTCGAGGCAAGATTACGAATTGCCAAACGATATAAAACAATGTCTCCTGGTTCGGCAGCAGCGCGATCGCCCGTTTTGCTGATGGTAATTTCTTGGGCATCGCAAATATTAGTAGACAAGTCCAGCACCGCCAGATTTAGTCCCACTCTTTCGGCATCTTCAACCAGAACAATTTCTCCAGTAACCGTAGTGTCACCGCTTTGGGCGCTAATCGGTCTACCGTCTAAGGAAGTGGCGGTATATTCAACCACACGGTCTAGGCGATCGCCAATGGTAATTTTGACTCTTCTTTCGTCATAAACTGAGTCTTCTCCAGGATCGACCAGCAGAATGAAATTTCTGCCCTTGTCTAGCTGGTCGGTTTCTTCATCAAATAAGAAACTATATTTGCCCTCATCGCTATTAGTTAGGAAAAAAGGATTGCTGTTTTGAATGTTGGGTTCAATCCCTGCGGGGATCTGATTATCTGGATCGTTTGGTAACTCGGTAGTGGTTAGGGGAGTAAGCTGACCAATTTCGCTTTGAGTGGGGTCATTCGGATTCAAGTCATACAAACCGACAGAAAAACCTAGATAATCCGTTAGCAGTTCTCCCGCACATCCGCTAATTTGCCCTCTAGGGTCGATCAGCTCGGAATCGTCATTGGTTATCGGTGGTAAAATACTTAAAGCCTGGAATTCTTGGCGATCGCCACAATCGCTTTGCAAATCGACTTCAATTGTAGAAATGCTATCGTCAGCAACTGTCCCCACTTCTACTAGAATTTCTAACTCTAGAGACTGATTGCCACCAATAGTTATTTCGGCAGCTTCTGAGGTAATTGTCTGGCTTGCTTCTGGCTCTTCCGTCAGACGATAGGTAACTTCAGTAATCTGTCCCGCCCCAGTTAAGCCGTTTTCGACGATGGTTTGAATGTTGGGTAGCTCGATGCCAACTTCCTGGGAACTTTGATTATCGAGACGAAACTTAAAGCGCAGCTGAGTTCCCGCAGCAATCGTAGTTTGCGCTCCTTGGCGAATATTTTCTAGTTCTGTCTCTACCCTTTCCTGGGCTGCAATAATCTTTGCCTGGGCTTCTGGACGAACGACACTGTTGGCTGCTGCTTGGGTGGCACTTTGGATTTGCTCGATCGCAGTTCTTTCCGCTTGAGGAATAATTTCAATTTGACTAGCAGCGATCGCTTCTGCCTCTGACAACCCTAAAGACTTGAGGCTCGATTGCTGTAATCCTGCCAGAGTAGTCAACAACTCTGAATCAGAAAGCTCTTCGACTATTTCTGTCCGTTCTTGACCCAATTGTGCGATTAGAGCCTGTTTAATGGCTACAACCACCTCGGCAGAAGTTGAGTCTGCGGATAATGCTGCCCATTGAGAAATTGCCGTGATACTGGCTGCATCTGCTTCTTCATTGTTCAAACCCTGCTGCTCGAACAAGTCAACTAAGCTACTAGCAATTGTCCCCAAAACACTGACTAAATTACCCGCCTCATCTTCTACCCCTTGGTTGGTTACCTGAATTATTTGCCGAGAATAAAATAAGTTAACTGTCAGAGGATCGGTAATAATGGTTCGTTTGTTGTCCGAGTCGTCTGGCTGTTCGTAATCGGCGATCGCCGTATTATTAATTTCCTGTCCATAATTAACTAGGTTGCAACTCAAAACCGTTTGAGCTACTACTCGGTTGTTTCTCCCAGGAATAAAGCCTACAAGAAATATGGCGGTGATTAAAATACTAGAAAAATTTTGCGGGGACTTTGTTACGGTGGGAAACCAAAAATTAGACACAATTATTTGTAATCTCAACTAAAAATATTGCCGATATAAGCAATTAGTATTCAAAAATGCTTTTAGCAATATGACTGAGAACCAATAAAAAATAACAATAAAATAAGAAAAACAATATAGAATTGGTTTTTTGCTCGATAAGCAAAATTGATCTTTAAAGGTTTTTGGAAAGTAGGCGATCGAGATTATGAGAACAACATTAAGGAGCTAATTTACGAGGTAAATCTTCAGATGAAATACTTGCTTTTGTGAGGCATCTGCCAAATATTCGTCTAACTCAGGCTGCTAACACTTCTAAGTCAGAGGCATTTGGTGCGATCGAATTACCTCTTTTTCCCCCCAAGCTTGGGGGGTTATACTAAATCCAATCGGTAAAAGTTACTTTCACCAGGAAGCAAAAACTTATTTAAGTCCCCCAACCCCTGTAAGCTCACAAGGGTAGGTTTTTAACAAATGAGTAAGTAAGCACTTCAACCAAGTAGAAAACTCTGTCATCCGTGTGCTTATACCAAAGATGGGCTAAAACTTCTCCCTATCTCCATGTCTTCCCATCCCCCCATCACACAAAATAGACAAATGTACCACAAGGGCATAACATAAAAATCTACCTTTGTCAGGGGGGTTAGAGTGCCTATTGAACCCGAACTTCGTACATAGCAGTCGCTCCCTGTTCTGGAGTAACGAGGGGAAACTGCCAACGGATGTGAGTGTAAGATTCTGGTGGTGCGGGGCGTTCTACAACCGTGCCGTCTTCCTGAGTAACCTTAATAGTTGGTTTGGCAACAAAAGTTTCACCCTGGTCGATACTATAAGTAATGTCTGCGTCGTTTTTGCTAGCAGCAGAATCGGGTTTGTAGATCATTTGAGCGGGAATTGGTTGGGTAACTGCCAAATTTTTAGCTGCACTTTCTCCAGTGTTTTCTCCCGTGATGGTATAGCGCAAAACATCTCCAGGAGCGACTGCTGCATTATCTTCTAGCTGCTGCCAATTCACCTGTTTTTTCCCGTCCACGGTAACTTCTGTATTTTTTTTAGCTACGGCTAGATTGAGGATTACCTGGGGTTGTTTGACAGCCTGGGCAATGATGCTCACAGGATTTGGTATACTTGCGGTTGCTGGCAGATGGTTAAACAGTGGTAGCACGACAGCTAGCCCTACAGTACCAATACCCAACAATTTATTACGTAAATTCATGGTTATTTCTCTCTGTTAATTGCTATATTGAATGCCGAACAAATGCCCTGGGCTATAGATAGAGAATCTGTTATGACTTCTATCTATACACCCAGTTTTTTATCTAGGGAGTTGGATTGAGTTCATCAATCGCTTCTGCGTCGGTTACTTCCCGTTGGAAAGTAAATGTTCCATCTGCACCAGGAGCGACATTAGGAATAAAGTCAACATAGCGAGTTACTACTCTGCTGGTAGCACTGCTGGCTGTATTACTAGGATTGCCTTCAAAATAAGTGATCGTACCGCTGTTGGTATCCGTGGCACTACTAGGTATGTTTAAAGTATCGATGACACCATCACTATTATTGTCTAACGCCCAGTTATTGTCCCTAACAGTACCATCCTCAGTAATCCGAACATCGTTTGCCTGAAGCACGCCGTTATTAGTACCATCTCCTTGTGGTTCGGAGATGTTAGTGTAATTAACCTGGTATTCGATTATGTCTCCAGGAGCGGGGAATTTAGCCGTATTAGGATCGCCATAGTCCATTCCTGGTACTACAGAATATACGCCACTATCGTTGGCTCTGAGGATGCGAGATTGTTTAGCCAGCTTGAGATAGCCAGTATAAACCTGATCGACGGTAACGTTGAAGGTATCAGTCGCAGCAAGACCCGCAGTACCATCACTATCGATATAAGCCACAATTGGCACGGGATAACCACCAACAACTCCACCTGTAGCATCATTAGTAGATAGAGCTGTGTTAACAGGAAGATCTACTGCTACCGTGTAGTCTACTGTTCCCCCACCGTTGATGCTATCAACACTGATTTCACTGCCAGTATCTAGAGTGAAACTCGTACCATTGTAAGTATACTGAGCGGTTAGTACCGCAGTTCCAGGAGTACTGGGGTTTGCACCATCATCATAAGTAATAGTGACTATAGTACCAGTAGGTATATCTGCTGTATCTCCACCCAAACCGAGAGAATCAGGACTAATGGGACGAAGAATTACATCGCTTATCTGAGCGGTGTCGGGGTTTGTAATCGTGTTAGTAAAGGTTATAGAGGCAGGATCGTAAGTTGTATTTACATCACCGTTGGCGTTGAATGTATTACCCGCTATAGCTGGAGTCGCCACACCTAAATTCTGGAAGTCATGATTATCATCAACAGGGTTGGTATCGAAAATTCCTCCAACAGCATCAGCAAAACCTTGAGGTCCATTGAAGAAATCAGAAACCGCAGCAGGCACTGTCAATACAACTATGTTGACCTCACCACCAACAGAATTAATTGCAGTGTTGTCATTATTAGTATCTATGTTAGCTGCGTCTGTTCCGTCAGCCACACCGAAATTACCACCAGCATCAGCCACAGTTTCGTCTAAACCAGCCGTGCCATCATCGTTGAAGTTATTGGGGTTTTCGTCACCAGATTCGTCAAAGACAATTCTGCCTCCAGCACCAGCAGCACCATCATCGGTACTACCAAAGGTCTGAGCGATGTTATAGATATTAACTGGACCAGTAGCGGTCGTGTTGCGTACTTTAAAGGTAAAGCCTCCTTGGATTGCGGTTACGGTTTCACCAACAGCGATCGCGCCATTTGCTTCAGCATCGTATACCCAACCTACGCGAGTGATAGCATCACGTGCTGTTTGATCTGCGGGAGCATCTGATGACCATTGTGCTTCATCAGCAGGAATGTCTAGAGTACTAGAACTATAAACTGGTATCCAGTCACCGACAGCAGTTATGTTTTCGCTAAGTACGGTTCCTGCCGGAACAGCATCGGAAACTAAAATAAGGTTAGATAAACCAGCTAAAGCGGTGATTGCTGTACCTGTAAATTCAGCAGGTGTACCTGCAACAGCTGTACCACCAGTATAGTCACGACCTTCTAAAGCTGTAGGATTGAAGGGGAAATTGGTGTAACGAGCTAATCCGCTGTCGAGTACGTCTAACTCTAGGTTGTAGGTAATGATGTCATCAGTCAAATTACTTGGAGTATCTGGTGAAGCACCGTTATCCTCTACCCCTGCGCTGGTTTTCTCGATTCTGGCAAGAGCCAAAGGATTAGAACCTACAGTGGAAACATTAGTGGCACTAGCTTCTCTCTGTCCGTTGACAGGATCTCCTGCAACAGTTGCAGTACTAGAGGTCAAGGTGCGAACATCTGCCTCTTGAGGATCTTGAGCAAAACCATTAACTAGTTGGTCATCAGGTTGGTTTTGAGTGCCTGCAAAATCAGGACTATTAATATCGGCAGTATTATTGCCACTATCCCCAAGCTGTACGCTAATCGTGTCGCCTACATTAGCACCAGAATCGACAGTACCCGTAACTCGAACGATAATCGAATCATTTTCGGCAACGCTAGGAATGATGCCAGTGGCAGGTCGATCGATGAAAGTAGTACCACCATCAGTACTATATTGAACTGAAGTAGCATCGGTAGGATCGACGGTTATGTTGACCGAGTTACTGTTGAGGGTGTTGGCATCGGGGATGAAAATATCGAATACGTCATTACCCGTGTTGGTAACTTCAAAGTCGAAGCTAACCGAGTCTCCAGGCAGAACCGCACTATTGGTAGTAGTATTGTCGGTAAAATCGGTAGGAACGTTGGTGATACCCGCTACCTTGCCAACAGTTACCGTAACTTCATTGGAGATAACATTATATTCTTCGCCAAGTTCGTTTTCATAAGTACCAGTGGCAGTGTTTTTGAGTTCTAATCCCGCTTCAGTTCCTACCGCAAATACGGGCAAAGAAAACTGAAATAGACTGGCTGCTGCCAAGGCTGCACCAATCAACGGAGAATAATATTTCTTTATAGTTGAGCTATGCTGATTCATAAAATATCTAGCTATGGTTGTAGAGTAATTTCAGTAATAGAAAAAAATAATCGACAACATAAATCTCTAGCTCACAAGCCTTTTTTTAGTCGCTATTTTTAAGTTTTTAGGTTTTCAACTAGGCAATTATTAAAACTCGCTCCTAGATAGATTTTCTCAATCGATTGGCAACAAATACCGAAGAAAAATATCTCATCCTGGTAGTTTTGTCCCGCTCGCTTAATCTACCCTTTACCACAAGAATTTAATAATTCAATTAATTGTGAGAAGATTATTTACTTAAAAACAACGACTTAAAATTGACTGTTTATTTATTAAAACTAGTCTGTTGATTATGAACTACTCAAAGATTTGGTTGCGATCGCTATTCCTCTAACTTATTTACTACTAATGACTAATACGGAGTTACAGCCTATAGGTTGTCTGCACTGTTTTATTTAAACTTGATGAACTTAGTAGTGCCACTAGTAAGATTACCGATTTTTCTAAATAAACTAGTTTTTTTACAGTCGTTTTACTGATGCTAATAGTTCTTTTTGAAACTCTGGTTACTTAGTAAGATTACTAATAAAATCTAATGTTATAAACAGCAAGAATATAATGTTCAAATATAACCACCATTGATAACAATTTAGGTAATATTAACCTGGTCAATAAAGTTACATTTCGATTACTCTAAGACGCATTTAAACTGTATATGTGTATATGTTCGAGTCAGAAAAGAAACAATTAAATTCTCTCCCCATCTCCATGTCTCCCCATCCCCCCATCACACACAATAGACAAATGTACCACAAGGGTATAACATAAAAAGTCTATAAGCGATCGCCATATGTAAAGCCATATGTAAAAACGTGTTTGACAATACTGAATCAGAAATAAATTGGGTTACAATCTTTTCAGGGGTGTCTCAGATTTTTATCTTTATTGAGATATATGGCTCATGACTACTTTAAAGTTGACTAAGCAGGACATTGGGGGAATTACGGCAGAGGAAGTAGCTACTATCGCTAGCCGTTTGGAACAGGATGAATATAATACTCCTTTTGAAGCTTTGGAGGATTGGCATCTATTGAGGGCGATCGCTTTTCAACGCGAAGAATTAGCCGAACCATATATTCACTTGCTGGATATTGAAGCCTACGACGAAGCTTGATTAAGTAGTAAGTAGTAAGTAGTAAGTAGTAAGTAGTAAGTAGTAAGTAGTAAGTAGTAAGTAGTAAGTAGTAAGTAGTAAGTAATAAGTTGCTAAATTATTGCATCTTTACAAAAAGCTAGATAGGGACAGTAGGCGCATTTTTCCAGAGTTGGGGTAGCTTTGTAGTTGCCCCGATAGATGTGTTCTGCTAAAGCCTCTGCTTCGGGGGCAGTTTGAGCTAGATCGGTTTTGGTAAAAGTGTGAATGCGATCGTGGCGCAAATAAACGATGTGGGCGTTGGGCTGTCCGATGGCGGTGGCATATAGCCAAAGTTGCCAGCGGTGTTCTTTCGGGTGCATCGTGCGATCGCTTTTATAGTCTAGTACCCAGTTATCTCCTACCAAGTCGATCACACCGTTGAAGGTGATTTTATTTAATTTAAAGCTAATTTGCCGTTCTTTGGCTACGGCAGTTTGACGCAGATGTTTGTATATCGGTAGTTGAAAGAATCTTTGCGCTAGGGCGATCGCTTCGGTAAATACTTCTGGTGTCCAGTCACCCTCGGCAAAAGGTAATAAATCTTGAGATCGAGTAATGTTATGTTCTAAGGCTTTATGTACCAAAGTACCCGTCTGCATCCCATAAGCCTGCCCTTCTCCAATACCTGGATGCCCGTCGATAAAGCGCAGTTTGAACCGTTGGGGACAGCGGGCATAGTCGGTTAGGGCGGTAACGGGGAGTTCTGATAAACCTGAACCTACGGGATCTAATAGCAACGCTGGTAGATGTTGGGGCAGATCGGGTAGAGGGGGTACTGGAGGTAAAGCTTTGGCATCGGTATAGGGAATGGTGGTTATGGATATGTTGGCAGCCGACAAACCACGCTGCAAACGGTTCAATTCTCCCTTATAGGGTTCGGCAGCACTCAAGATTAGGTAATCTCTCGCCCTAGTCAACGCCACGTATAATACTCTAACTGCTTCTTCTCTGGCTTTTTGCTCTTGTAAATGTTCTAACCAGCTATAGAGTACGGGCTTTTGCATTTCTCCCGTCGCAGCTTTACTTTTAATTGCCACTCCTAGTTGTGCATCAAAGCGGGTTGCGGGATAAGATTTGGGGCGTTCTTTACTCAGATCTCCTAAGATTACTAATGCCCACTCCAAACCTTTGGCAGCATAGATCGTCATTAACGAGACGGCGTTAGTTACTGCCAACAGGGGGCGGGGTACGGCTATTTCTTTTTCAGATAATCTTTTGAGGCGACGCACTACCCCAAACAGATCGTAAGTATCTTGCTGCAAATCTGTAACTAACTGCTGAAAGCCTTGCCAATCTGCCAGTCTGCGTTCTGCCCCCGCTAGGTTAGCGATTACTGCCGTATATCCCGTCAGGCGATCGGCAAGCTGTAGAACACGGGATGGTGTTTCCAATCGAGCAAATTCTAGTAGCTGTTGCAATACTTTAATCGGGTGTTCCAACTCGGCAAACTGAGATTTATTAATCTCATCCCACCAGCAACTATCCTCCCCAGCCTTATCGAATGAAGTACGTACTTGAAATAAAAGGCGATCGCTAAGGGCAAAAAAGGGACTCCGCAACACTGCCACTAAAGCAATATCATCCCGTGGATTAGCCAGAAAGCGTAACAAAGCACCAGCATCTTTTGCCTCTCTGGTAGTCAACAAATTTCCGCCCCCCGCAGCAACAACGGGAATACCCCTGGCAGCCAAAGCTTCACCGTATATTTCTAGTGGTTGCCAGGTACGAGTTAGGATCGCAATGTCTTGAGGTTCGATGGGGCGTGTCTGTTGGGTTTGCTTGTCAAATACAGAAGTTTTCAGCTTCAAGATCCGTTCGATTGTTTCGGCTAAACTATCTGCCTCTACTCGCTGACGCTGGGCTTTATTTGGCTTTGCTGTTTTCTCTTCTTTCTTAAGCGGATCGCCAATAACTAATACCTGTAAGTAATCCTGTAGCGAATTTGAATCTTCACTCTTGCCTCCTGGAGATGCTTGACGAAAAGCGTGCAAATCCTGATGATTGTCTGCCAGTAAGGGTGCAAAAATCTGATTGAGGCGGTCAATTAAAGCTTGATGGGTGCGAAAGCTGGTGCTGAGAATTACTTCTTTGCCGTTGTTGTTTAGAATGCGATCGCGAAACTGTTGAAACACGCGAACATCTGCCCGTCGAAAACCATAGATCGACTGTTTGATATCCCCGACAATGGTTAATTCAGCTTTGTTGGTTAGAGTGTTGAGTAACTCCGCTTGGGTAGGGTTAGTATCCTGAAACTCATCGACTAAAAATACCTGCCATCGCTGATGATAGTAGTCTTGTACCTCAACCCTAGCTAAAGCTTGCAGGGCATACAGTTCCAGATCGCTAAAGGTCAGAACTTTTCTTTGTAGCTTGAGACGACTTAAATCAGTGGTAACCTCGCGATAGGCTTCGTTGAGGGCGGGAAGCATCAACTTTAACCGTTCGTCAGCCTCAGATAATTCTAAATCCAGTAATCCCTGACTGGTAACTCTTCTCACGCCCTCTCTAAGAGTTTTTAAGGCATCCTTGACAGCTTTCATATCCTGCCAATTATTCTTACTGCCTACTCTCAGGTTAACTCTATCGATTGTGGCGATCGCACTATCGATATTTTCAGCATTCTCCAGATTTTCCATCGCCTTTAATACCGAGGTGCGAACTGCTTCTAACTTATCTCCCTCTTTTCCCCGATGTTGTTCTAATGTTTCCCAGCTAGACTGCCATGCAGGATCGTTAACGATAGTTTTTACCGCCTGGGTTCGGGCATTGGCAATTAACTTGTTCCAGTCTTGAATACCCCGTTTTAATGCCTTGTCTCCAGTGTAAGGATCGTCTAATAACCCGTTCAAAACTTCCCGTAACAGAGAATAGGGAATTACTTGAAAAACTGCTGGAGATAGTTGTGTTAGTGCCTGCTGTAGGGCATCCGATAGCCACACCTGCCCTTCTAAATCGTCCAATACTTTAAAACCGGCTTGACTAGTGATTTC
>JADEXJ010000091.1 GCA_015207195.1 Pleurocapsales cyanobacterium LEGE 10410 | reverse complement strand
TACTTCCTGACAATGCCCTTGATAATCCCGTGGCTGTTATCTGCCCAAATGAACTTATGATGTAGTCGCTATATAATTCCAAAAGCTTGATATCCATTTCAATATGATAGCTTTTGCGTAACGTCAGTTAATTACTGGCAATTTATATTTACATTTACAAAACGCACGAATTTAAAAGCCACAAATGCACTGGAACTATCGGCATTATAGGAAAAGTGCGAACTTAACTTTTAATATATTGAAGCAGCAACATCAAAAAACCTTAATAAAAAAGTACCGATCTTCTTGACCTGCTTTCGCTAAACTGCTGATAGTAGATTATGTAATTATTTATTATTTCAGCTAAAACTAGCTCACTTATATAGATGCTTGTTAATCTAAAAATTAATAATTTCGCTTTAGTCGATTCTTTGGAACTCGACTTGAGCCATGGGTTAAGCGTTCTTACTGGGGAAACAGGCGCGGGTAAGTCAATCATTCTCGATGCGATCGACATGGTTTTGGGCGGTAAGGCAAACAGTAGGATGATTCGTAGCGGTAGCGATCGCTCCACCATCGAAGCCTCATTTCAAATTAATTCTAGTTTGAACCAATGGCTAGAAGAACAAGAAATCGATTCAATCGAAGAAAATATCATAGTTTGCAGTCGTGAACTAGTCGTAAGCAATACCAATCTTCGCTCCCGCAGTCGGGTAAATGGCGTGTTGGTTAACCGTCAGTTGATGACTCAATTGCGATCGCGCCTGGTAGAAATTACGGCACAGGGACAAACGGTAAATTTATTAATCTCGGAAAAGCAACGAGATCTACTAGATCTCTATGGTGGTAAATCGATTGCCAAACAGTTGCTCAAAGTTTCTCAAACCTACGAAAACGCCCAGCAGGCGAAACAAGAATTAGATAGACGGATCCAGTCGGAACAAGAGCTGCTACAACGGCAAGATTTGCTAGAATTTCAGCTAAAAGATTTAGATGAAGCCGAATTAACTGACGCAGATGAACTAGACGAACTCGAACAAGAACGCGATCGCCTATCTCATGTCGTCGAACTACAACAGTTAGGTCATCAGGCATATCAATTACTCTACGAAGGTGATGAAGATGCTCCTGCGGGGGCAGATCTATTAGGTAAAGCGGAATCTTGTCTGATGGAGATGGCGGAATACGACGCGGAATTAGCCTCTATCCTAGAAATGGTGCAGTCGGGGTTGGCACAGATCGTAGAAGCGGGGCAGCAGATCAATAGCTATAGCGAAGGCTTAGAAGCCGATCCCGAACGCTTAGGAGAGATCGAAACTAGGATCAGACAATTAAAAAATATCTGTCGTAAATATGGTCCAGATTTAAGCGATGCGATCGCGCTTTACGAACAGCTACAGCAAGAACTGGCGCAAATTACTGGTGGCGGACAGTCAATTGAAGTCTTGCAGCAAGAATATCAATTGGCTACAGACAAGCTAATCCAAGAATGTCAGAAATTAACTAAATTACGCCAAAAAGCTGCCACCAAACTGGAAAAACAGCTGGTCCAAGAACTCAAGCCTTTGGCAATGGATAAGGTAGTGTTCGAGTGTCGTCTGATAGAATGTACCCCGACGGCGATGGGTGCAGATAGAGTAGTGTTCTATTTTAGCCCCAACCCAGGAGAAGCCATACAGCCTCTATCGGTCATTGCTTCGGGTGGAGAAATGAGTCGCTTTTTACTGGCTCTCAAAGCCTGTTTTACTGGTGCAGAAGAAAGTTCCAGCACTCTAATCTTTGATGAAATCGATGCTGGAGTATCGGGCAAAGTCGCCCAGGCGATCGCCGAAAAGCTACATCAACTCGGCAAACAACATCAGGTATTGTGCGTAACTCATCAACCTCTGATTGCAGCCATGGCTAACGGACACTTTAAAGTGGAAAAAACCATTATTGAAGAACAAGCCAAATCCAAACAGAAAAACGGCAGTTCCGATCTTCCCGATATTCGTACGGTAGTCAGAGTAAAACCTCTGAGCGAGCATCCAGTCAGAGTAGCAGAATTAGCTCAAATTACGGGGGGGCATTCAGCGGATGATGCGATCGCCTTTGCCGAGTCTCTATTAGCCAAAGCTGCGAAATATCGTGCTTCTCAACTGTAGTACACCTAGTGTGAATTAGCTTCGTTGAAAAGTTATTAGTTCGTAGCTATTAGCTATTAGCTATTAGCTTTTTAAGATTCTAGTAGTTGTCTAAAAGTTAACTAAATAGATCTAAAGCTACGTAATCCCTTCGTTTCTGGCTGATCTATTTAGTGATTTTAATTCACACCAGGCGTGTAGTAAGAAAGGAGATTGACTTAAGATGAGATATAGAGGCGATTTAAGATTGAAGTAGAATCATGACTCTAACTACCTACAAATGGTCGATAGAAGAATGGCACGATTTAGTCAATTCAGGAGTACTAGCAGGTAAAAAAATTGAATTGCTAGAGGGAGAAATAATTGAAATGAGTCCTGAAGGCATTTCTCACCGCAATACCAATCACAAAGCTGTTAAATACTTAAGAAAATTGCTGGATGGATTAGCTGAAGTTTATGAATCCCATCCTATCACTCTAGACAACTCCCCCCATTCGAGGGCAAGCGAACCCGAACCAGATATTGCAATTGTCCGTTTGCCTGAAAGCATTTATGATACTCATCATCCCTATCCAGAAGATATCTATTGGCTAATTGAAATATCTAATGAGACACTAAAAAAGGATTTAGAACAAAAAACTATTACCTATGCTCGCAACGGTATTCTTGAATACTGGGTAATCGATTTAGTAAATAAAAAACTCATAGTTCATACTCAACCTCAAAATAATAAGTATTTTCAAGTTGTCGAACATCGAGTGGGAACGGTTTCACCTCTGGCTTTTCCTCAGATGGCGATCGCTCTAAACCGACTTTTACTGTACTGAAGCTATTAGTGATGTTTCTAAACTAGCTTCAGAGGAAAAAGCGATCGCATTATTCAAAACATCGGCAAGATGACAAAATAATTGAGATAATCTAAAGTAATACTTTCAAATTTCTAATCTTACTCTATGGATGCTTTCGCCCTAGTTCCGCCAGAATGGACTAAATCAGCAGTTCATGCGGTCGATTTTTGTTGCCCCAATTGCAAAACAGAACCTGTCAAGGCGAAAAAAGTTTGGTTAAATCGTCGCTCCCCCGTAAGTATCGGGATTCGCCGTAAATACCAAGAATTTTATCTGTGTGAGTGTGATACTGCCTGGTGGGGTTGGAGTGACGATCGCCCGCCTTCAAAAGATGACAAATAATTCCGCCCTCTTTTTTAGTACCGCTAAAGGCTCTATCCTAAAATATAATTCTAGTTATCTACAAATTGAATGCAGTTCGACAAAATTCTGATCGCCAATCGAGGAGAAATCGCTCTACGCATTTTACACACCTGTGCTGAAATGGGCATTGCCACTGTAGCGGTACACTCCACTATCGATCGCCAAGCCCTTCATGTTCAGTTAGCAGATGAAAGTGTCTGCATCGGTCCACCCCCCTCTGGTAAGAGCTATTTAAATATTCCCAACATCATAGCTGCTGCTTTGACTCGCAATGCCACCGCTATCCATCCTGGTTATGGCTTTTTAGCCGAAAACGCCCGTTTTGTAGAAATCTGCCACGACCACCAACTAACTTTTATCGGACCTTCTAAAGAAGCGATGCTAGCGATGGGCGATAAGTCCACGGCGAAAAAAACTATGCAGGAGGCAGGAGTACCTACTGTTCCTGGTAGCAATGGTCTATTAAGAGATGAATCGGAAGCCAAGTCGGTTGCCAGCAAAATTGGTTATCCCGTCATGATTAAGGCTACTGCTGGTGGTGGCGGTAGGGGAATGCGTCTGGTACGAGATGAAACCGATTTGGTCAGAATGTTCCAAGCTGCTCAGGGAGAAGCAGAGGCTGCTTTTGGCAATGGAGGAGTATACCTGGAGAAATTTGTCGAATGTCCCCGTCATATTGAATTTCAAATTATGGCTGACAGTCATGGCAATGTGATTCATCTGGGTGAAAGAGACTGCTCGATCCAGCGTCGCCATCAAAAATTATTAGAAGAAGCACCCAGTACGGTTTTAACTCCCGAATTACGCCAAAAAATGGGAGATGCTGCGGTCAGAGCAGCTAAATCGATTGATTATGTCGGTGCAGGAACAGTAGAATTTCTGCTGGATAAGTCGGGAGATTTCTACTTTATGGAAATGAATACTCGTATTCAGGTAGAGCATCCTGTAACCGAAGTAATTACAGGACTAGATCTGATTGCCGAACAAATCCGCGTGGCACAGGGAGAAAAACTAAGCTTGACTCAAGAACAAGTCAACCTAAGAGGACATGGAATTGAGTGTCGCATCAATGCCGAAGACCCCAAATACAATTTTCGTCCCCATCCTGGGCGAATTAGTGCCTATTTACCTCCAGGGGGACCAGGAGTCAGAATGGATTCTCATGTCTACACAGACTACGAAATTCCACCATATTACGATTCTTTAATTGGCAAACTAATTGTTTGGGGGGAAAACAGAGACGTAGCAATCAAGCGCATGAAGCGTGCCTTACGTGAATGTGCTATCACTGGAGTTCCTACTACGATTGAATTTCATCAAAAGATTTTGGAAACTCCTGCTTTTGTCGAGGGCGAAATATACACCAACTTTATTGCCGAACATCTTAGCGATTAATATCCCTAAGCAAAGGTTGAGAGACAAAGATTGAGCTGTCCTACTTCAGTTTGAAGCTAGTCAAATTAGCTTAATGGCTCAATGCCATGGTGATTAGCCCTTGCTGACCCACCAAAATTTCTCGTAACAAAGTACAGATCCCTACCCAAATAATCGGCGTGATATCTACCCCACCAATGGGGGAAACTATGTTACGCAATGGCTTTAAAAAAGGTTCTGTGGGAAAAACAACTAGGCTGAACGGGAATCGGGCTAGCTCTGCTTGAGGATACCAGGTTAAAACAATCCGAAAAATAAATAAAATTGTCATCAACCCTAGCAAGAGACTAATACCTAAAGTTCCCAAACTTGATAAATTCATATTTTCGACTAAATGTTTAGATCTACAGCAAATATTACAGAATGTAAATATCTCTATTGTACTCTCATTTTGCCAGCTTAAAATCTCGGCAAAAAACCGCTGTCTATCCTGAGGCGATCGCTATGTTCGACTGATTTCTATTTCGAGTTCTAATCGAAATAACTAATAACTTCGCTTTAGTTTTGGTTAAAAAACTTTTAAAATTATAAAACAACGTAAACTATTATAATTAAAACCAAAAAATAGTCAGGACAAAAAATTATGACTCCTTCATTAACTAATTTTCTTTTAAGTTTGGCTCTGGGCGCAGTGATTGTAGTTATTCCCGCAACCATAGCTTTAATTGTTCTCAGTCAAAGCGACAAAATCGAGCGCGGATAAGAGTTATCTACTATTTCCAGCAACAAAATAACAAAATATAGTTAATTGGGCGACGGAATTATCTCCAGAGTGGGGAAATGGTAACATTACCAAAATTCCGTCGTCATGTTTTAGAATCTGTGCTGTGTTTGAACGTCAACAAGATAGCTGATCTGGGCTACACTCTGTTCATAGAACATAATAAGAAAATCGTGACTTTTACGTATATATGCGTAGCATATTTTGTAGCGATACCTATCTTGAGTAGAGTATGAAGATACACCACTTGAGATGGGTATAGATAGAATAGATATTACTAAAAGCAAGAGAACCATATTAGGAGAATATAGTAATGGTCAATTTTGGGCTGAATGCAGCAGCTATTTTAGGTTTATTCTTAGCAGTAGCAGGGGCGGGGCTGTTTTTCCTTCGTTCAATTCGCCCAGAGTTGGCAAGAGATTATGATATCTTTTTTGCTGCGGTAGGCTTGCTCTGTGGAATTATATTGTTGTTTAATGGCTGGCGACTAGAGCCTATTCTGCAATTTGGTCAATTCATGCTTACTGGGACAACAATTTTCTTTGCCGTTGAAAGTATTCGCCTACGGGGAGTAGCTACAGAACAAGCAAGACGTAACACTCCTACCGTCGATCGCGATCGCCCTGTTAGCCGTAATAGAGTCTATACCGAAGCAGAATTAGACAAGTTCGATACCTACGATGATTACCAAGATACGCCAAACTATAATAGCCCTAGACTCAGAGGTTATGACGACCCTCAAACCAGTCCTGCCCGTCGTCCGACTGCCAGAAAACGACCCGCCCCGACTTCCGATTTAAGAGATGAACCTCGACGCAGCAGAAGTCGCAATCGTTCCGAACCAATCGATTATCCTCCCCGCGCACCTCAAAGCGATCGCTACGGATCTGCCGACCTAAATAACCGTCCCCGTCGCCGTCCTGCACCAGCTCCTACCAATAGTTACGATGAATGGGATAATGCGCCTAGATCTACTGCCCCACGCCCCCGTCCACGACCTACCAGAGAAGAACGTTATTCTGAACCTACACCTCCCACCAGACGTAGACCATCTGCTGCGGATCTGGGTAGAAGTTACGAACCAGAAGAGTATGATGCGGAATCGGGGCAAAATTATGACGCGGATTTGGGTAGAAGTTATGAGCCAGATGAATCTATCCCTGGAGATTATGTAGTCGATTATCAGCCAATAGAGGATTCTGAACCTGATTACTCAGATGACTATGGTGATTCTGAACCTGATGATTATGATGATTACGATAATTATGATGATTCTGAATCAGATTATTCTACAGATGAATATCCAGAACCGCCCCAAAGAGGCAAGCCGATCAACTTTAGCAATGATTACGATCGCCCTTAGGGCAGCATCGATGTTTGGATAGCGGGGAGTTAAAAACGTTAGATGTTTGAGTGAACGACAAATGCTAAGTTATTTAAAAAAAATCTCATAAAACATCTTTAAGCCAAGACTTTGCTGTAAATCTACAAGAAGCAGAATTTTGGTGTTTTTTATGACCGACAAATATATCCTCTCTCTCGATCTAGGTACTACAGGCAATCGAGCAATCTTATTCGACCATCAGGGGAATGTTGTCGGTCAGGTTTACCAAGAATTGACCCAGCACTATCCTCAACCAGGATGGTTAGAACACGATGCGGTAGAAATTTGGCAAGGTACTAGTAGCTGCATTCAACAGGTTATTACAGACAATCAAGTAGCACCGACGGAAATTGCTGCTATTGGCTTAACCGTTCAAAGAGAAACTTGTTTACTCTGGGACAAAGTTACGGGTGAACCTTTACACAAGGCAATTGTCTGGCAGGATCGTCGTACTGCTAACTTGTGCGATCGCCTAAGGGCTGAAGGCAAAGCCGAAACAATCGAGCAAAAAACTGGTTTAGTCTTGGACGCTTATTTTTCGGCTACCAAGCTAGCTTGGCTAATCGATTGGGTGAAGCAAAATCTGCCCGATACTGACTGGGAGCGCGTGATGGCGGGAACGGTAGACACCTGGGCATTGTGGAATCTTACGGGCAAGCAGGTTCATGCTACCGATGTGAGCAACGCCAGTCGCACCATGTTGATGAATCTGGACACGGGAGACTGGGACGATTCTCTATTAGAGTTGTTCAAAATCCCACGGCAGATCATGCCCGAAATCAAACCCAGCATGGAAGTATTCGGTACGAGCGATCGCGCCCAGTTAGGGGCAGAAATTCCCATCGCTGCTATTTTTGGCGACCAACAGGCAGCCTTGTTTGCTCACGGTTGCGATCGCCCTGGATTACTCAAGTGTACTTACGGTACGGGTTGCTTTTTGGTGGCACAAACTGGTATAGAAGTAACGCGGTCAAATAATCGACTGCTCTCTACGGTGGCATGGAGTACGAAATCACAGACTAACTATGCCTTAGAAGGGGCAATTTTTACTACGGGAGCATCAATTCAATGGTTGCGCGATGGCTTGAAGTTAATTACCGATGCAGCCGAAACTGAATCCCTGTGCAATAAGGTAAAAGATACTAACGGGGTTTACTTTGTTCCTGCCCTCAGTGGCTTGGGCGCGCCTCACTGGGATATGAAGGCTCGCGGAGCTTTTTTGGGCATTACTGGTGGGGTACAGCGCGAACACATGGTTCGGTCAGTCCTAGAAGCGATCGCCTATCAGGTAAAAGAAGTGGTTGATGCAGTCAATAAAGATAGTGATAACCCCGTATCCCTGCTCAAGGTTGACGGTGGGGCAGCTAAAAACAACTTTTTGATGCAGTTCCAGGCAGATGCTTTAGGAGTCCCCTTAGAACGTCCTGTAGTGCTGGATGCCACTGCTCAGGGAGCAGCCTTTGGTGCAGGTTTAGCAGTGGGCTTTTGGGATGACTATCAAAAATTAGTTGGCGATCGCCAGGTAGACCGAGTGTTTGAACCAGGAGCGGGGCAGTCTCAGGCGCAAGAAAACTTTGCGATGTGGTCTAAAGCGGTAACCAGGGCTAAAGATTGGATTGAGTAGGAAGTAGCAAATAGTATGAAATATAACAAAGTAGCGAGCTAGATACAAAGATAAGGAAAGATTGTTAAGTAGGTAAAGAATTTACCCCTATTTTGCACAACTAATTAATACATAGCGCAATTCAGTAGAAAAGCCGATTCATCCATCTGCGTTAATCTGTGTTTATCTGCGGACGCTATTTTATGCGAGAATTGGGAACAGATTTAGCTGCCTTTCTAAGACAAAATACATATTAATAAAGGATGAATGTATTATGCAAAATTTTATCTATGAGAAACTCGTTTATTAAATTACTAATTTTTTGCTGTTTGATACCTATCGTATTTTTCGCGTTGAATTATTCAGGTTTTTGTTTTAAGAAATTCAGATATCTCAGTTCTAGAGAAAAAATGGAGTCTCTGTTTAATATTTGGAATAAATCTGTCTTCGACAATATCGTGATTGACGGAGAATTTAAAGTCTTGGAGCGAAAAAACAGATATGCTAATTTTGACGAATTCTTAGCTAAACATCCAAATTGCTGTGAGGTCGATCCAGGTGGTCCATATGATATGGGTGCGCCTTTCTTCATAAATAGAATTACGGGTTACGATTCTGGCTCAGTAATCAGTTTCAAATTCAACGAGGAATATATAGAGCCAGATAGCAAGATCGTCACTCAAGAAATCGAAATTGTAGATAGTTTAAAAAACTGCGGTGAATCGCGTTGGTAGTTCTATATTACAGGTTTATTTATAACATTCATCACTTAAATAATACCCAGAGTCCAGCTTTACACCAAACAGGAAATCGTTTCTATTTTTGGTTTAAGTTTTTACGGCTGAAATGTGCAGCAGGACATTCAAGATGAAACGGATGATTATGCAGAACGAGCCTATTTCTTTAACACGCAGTTGGTAGGGTGGGCAAATTTAGATCGGTTTTCTACAGACCGCCATTGTTTAACTTTGCCCACCTTACGGTTGAGAGTGCTTCTTCGCTCCCTACCGATGGGGTGAACGATAGAAAGGTTTTTTAACCACGGTGGCGGGATAGGCTTTACCGCGAATTTCTACCTCCAAAGTCTGCCCGACTTTACTAAGGGATTTAGGAACGTATGCTAGGGCGATCGCTTTACCTACCGTTGGGGCTAAAGTACCGCTAGTGACTTCCCCTACTGCTTCTCCTTCAAACATCACCCGATAGCCGTGACGGGCAATGTGTCGTCCCGACATTTCTAAGCCAACTAAACGGCGTTTTACTCCCTGTTGTTTTTGTTTTTTTAAAACTTCTTTCCCGATAAAATTTTCTTTATCCAGATTAACCAGCCAACCCAATCCAGCTTCTAAAGGGGTAATAGTTTCATCAATTTCCTGTCCGTATAGGCTCATCGCTGCTTCTAAGCGCAGGGTATCCCTAGCCCCCAAACCACAGGGAACAACGCCAGCTTCTAATAAAGACTGCCATAGCTGCTTTGCTGCGTCGGGATCGAGCATGATTTCAAAACCGTCTTCCCCCGTATACCCCGTGCGGGCAACAAACGCAGTTGAACCATTAATCGTTACGGTGCGATGGGTAAAAACGGTCATGGTGCTGATGTCTTCTTCAGCCAGGCTTTGGAGAATTTTGGCAGCCTTTGGTCCTTGAAGAGCAATTAGAGCCTGTTGTTGGGAAAGGTCTTCCATTTCTACAGAACTATTTTTCAGATGGCTTAAGATCCAGGCTTTGTCCTTGTCCGTTGTCCCAGCATTAACAATCACGATCGCTTGTTGCCGTTCTCTTTCTCCTTGATAGTAAAAAATAATATCGTCGATGATTCCTCCTTGGTCATTGAGCAACACTGTATAGAGTGCTTGACCCGCTCGCAGACGACTCAAATCCGTAGGTACTAGGGTTTGCCAGGTATCGATCAAACTGTCTCCCACAAAGGCAAATTTCCCCATGTGAGAAATATCAAACATTCCCGCCTCAGCACGTACTGCTTGATGTTCTAATTTCAATCCCGAATACTGTACGGGCATTTCCCAGCCAGAAAAAGCAGTAAATCGCGCCTTTTGTTCTTGAGCGAGATCGAACAGGGGTGTACGTAATAGATCGGATGATTGAGAATTAGCCATTTAATTATTCCGAGTATTTGATCGTGATTTGACAACAGACAAACCGAATTATGGTAGTGTATTCGGGTATGATTTAATAATTGCGTAATATTTTGTTTTAAGAATTTTTAGTTTGTTTGGGCTATGTCATGGCAAAAAGCAAACCAACCCTGATTGTTTTATTTCCTGGGTGTAATTCTGGAACAAAAAACGCTTATCAATAATTTAGCCAATTTATTTGTCAACATTTTTTTAGATTTATTAGGAGAAAATTAACATGGCTACTCTCAAAATTGCTGTTTATATTACCGTATTTTTCTTTATTGGGATCTTTATCTTTGGCTTTTTATCCAGCGATCCCTCTCGTAACCCTGGTCGTAAAGATCTAGAGTAATTTTTCTCAAGTTTATCGGGTATCAAAATGGGGCAACAAAACAGCCCCTTATTTTTTAGCGTTTGGTAATTTACTTTTGCTGGAAAAATTTCAACACCGAAGGAAGAAAAATGAGCGAGGAACAGTTTTGGTATGTGGTCAAGCAAGAAGATGGTACTTGCGCGGTAGTGAATTTTGCCACGGTACAAACAAAAACCCCAAAGCAAGAACAATGGGGTTCGTTTAATAGTCAATCCGAGGCGATCGCTAAAAGAGTTGGTTTGATTCGGGCTGGTAAATGTAAGCCCCAGTAATTATTTGGCTGCTTGAGATGCAGAAGATCTCTGCGCCTGAATGTCCCGATCCAAAATATCAAGTGCTTTAGAGAATTGGGGGTCTTCTTCCGTGCCGAGCTTGGAGCGATCGCCACTATACAGCTCTTCTAACTGTTGGTCGCTCAACTCAACTATCACATCGGGGGGAATCCCTTCTTTATTAATATCTCGACCGCTAGGGGTAAGATACTTCGCAATTGTCACCGCTAGTCCCGAACCATCTCCCAGAGGGCGAACCGACTGCACTAAACCCTTACCAAAAGTTTTTGTTCCCAATAAAGTCGCCCGTTTATTATCTTGTAATGCACCAGAGAGAATTTCACTCGCGCTAGCCGAACCTTCGTTAACTAATACTACTAATGGTTTATTAGTCAAGGCTTTATTTCTAGCTGATTCGCGATCGCTAATTCCTTTGCGATCAACCGTAGAAACAATCGTACCTTCATCGAGCCACATACGGGCAATATTAATGCTGGAATAAAGCAAACCACCAGGATTGGAACGTAGATCTAAAACATAGCCTACCACTCCTTCTTTTTCATGTTCTTTGATCGCCTGCTGCATATCTTTGGCAGCGTGTTCGTTAAAAGTAGTCAGACGAATATAGCCTATTTTACCCACGTCAGTATCTCTAATGCTTGCTCTAACGGGGTGAATTTCAATTCTTTCGCGGGTGATATCAAAGTCACTCTCTTTGCCACCGCGACTAATAGTTAGGGTAACTTGACTGCCCCTTTCGCCCCTAATTAACTTAACTGCATCGTTAACATCCATACCTTTAGTATCGGTGCCATCAATCTTAACAATTAAATCCTGAGCCAAGATTCCCGCCTCAAAGGCAGGTGTATCTTCAATGGGAGATATGACTATTAGCCGATCTGTTTCTTCATCTTTAGCAATTTGAATTCCTACCCCAGTTAATTCCCCTGAGGTATCAATCCGCATATTTTGAAACTCTTCTGGGTTCATGAAGCGCGTATAGGGATCTTCAAGCTTGCCCAGCATTTCGCGGATTGCTTTGTAGGCATCCTCTTTGTTGCCGTAGGAACCATTGTTGACGTATTCTTGCCGTACTTTTGTCCAATCTGTATTATTAAAACTTGTATCGACATATTGATGATTGATGATCTGCCAAACTTCGTCAATCGTTTCCTTCGGACCAGTCTGTATGAGGGCTTGACTCTGAGACAGATGAATTCCAGCCCCAGTTACAGCTACCGTAGATAAAGCTACAGCAGTCGTTCCTAGAACTAGTCCTTTTTTTGTAATTCCCATAGGCTTATAAATATAATAATAGTTGTCAAGAAAAAGACGACCAGATATTCCTGTAATTCAAGTCTAATCTACCATAGATAACTTTGGCATTTGGTGATTTGAGAACATCCTAGGACAATTTTCAAATCTGCGAGTTTTAAGTTCAAACAGCCAAGACAAAATCTTTATTTAGCTTGTCTTAGTTTAATATAAACAAATTACGTTTGATTTTGAGCATTGATACTTACGATCGAGAAAAATGTTCAGCTGCCAGGAAGGGTTTGTCTTTTTGTCTAGCTTTGTTTTTACTGAAATCAGACAGAAACCAAACTAAAGTTAAATTTTGATAACAGTTTTTGAATATATTATTAGTTTAGATCAATTTCTCAGCTGATTTATTCTGATAACAGATAGCTGAATTAACTATGATTTAGTCTACTAAATTAATCTAGCAAATATCTTGAGGTGGCACTTTTAGAGTATCAATACAAGCTAATTTTTATTAAGAAATTTATCTTTATTTTGACCCTGGAAGGCAGTTACGTAAGTCACGGGACGGACGACCTGCGACCTTGAATGCGATCCCAGTCTCGCGTCTTCTTTTACATGCCCGTGGTCGCGCCACTTTGATGGTGAAGCATACCGTATCTTTAAAAGTGATGCAGTTGTGAGATTTTTCGACCAGGATGTCAGAATTTTTGCTTTACCAGAGTTGTTTACCAGATCAACCGCTCCATCTGAGACTTTGCTCTAGGGGAGATAAATTACGAATTATGGTGCCTCCAAGCTGACTTACTTTCTTGAGCTAAAAGTTGATTTTATTTGTCTGCCGAGCCAAACTTGCTATTGAACCACTACTGTAATGATTATTTTTAATTGATAAGAATTAGAGTTATGAGCGCATTCCCTCCGCCAGAATTACAACACAAACTGACTTTAGCCAAACTCCAAAAGCATCGTTTAGACCGTATTTCCTTGTGGCGTTCTTGCTTCTTAATTGCCTGTACTATGGGTTTGGGTTTTGTCGCAGCTTTACCCTACTGGCAAATCAAACAACAAAAGCAAATTCAAATTAGCGGTAGAAAATTGGTCAGCCAAGATACTGTTTATCATGCTTTAAGTTTTACTTACCCTCAGTTTATTTGGACGGTGAATGGATTAAAGTTAACTCAAAAGATTGAATCTATTCCTTCAGTTGCAGCAGCCGAAATAAGCAGGCAGATTTTACCCCCAGTAATTACGGTTTCTCTTCAGGAAAAAACCCCTGTGGCTGTAGCTGTATCTCAGGGGAAAGTAGGTTTTTTGGATGTTCACGGCGAATGGATTGATCGAGAATTCTATGGCGATATAGACGCGGATTACTCTTTGCCCAAAATAAGAGTAATCAACTATCAAGCTCAATATCAATCAATTTGGAGCAAAATATATCAGTTAATCTTGCTTTATCCCGAACTAGAAATTGATGAGGTAGAGTGGAACCAATCAAGTAATTTATTTGTACAAACGAAAATAGGCAGGGTGTTTTTGGGAACTGATGTATCTCGTTTAAAACAGCAATTTGTCATCATGGCAAAACTGCAAAATTTACCTGCTTACCTCGAACGTAGTGAAATTGCCTATATTGACCTAAGTAACCCAGATCTCAGCCTAATTCAAAGGTACTAACATCAAAACTGCGTATTTACCTCAGTGTCTATTATTGCCTTTGATATTTATTCAGTGATTTTTAGGAGGGCGGTTAAAACCATCTGCTTAATAATTACAAAAACTTTAATATTTTACTTAGATTAAATTACTTATATGATAATGAACTGAGCTAAGTTACCGAGTTAAATTGTTTATAAGAAAACCCAGCGCGGAAACTTCGATGTACGCCCATGTCTTTAGAAAAAAAAATCGTTCGTACTTTCAATAATGAGGTTATTTATAGTAATTCTGAGTTACCCTTAGGTCTAGGAAATAATTCTCTAAGTAGCGGTATGGGGATGCCTTTCAGGGGTAATCATAGTTCCCCAATTCCCAAAGAAGAAATTAGGAGTAATAAAATAGTGCCGAGTAATGTAGCGAAAATCAAAGTAATGGGAGTCGGCGGTGGTGGCTGCAACGCAGTTAACCGTATGATTGAAAGTCATGTGTCTGGTATTGAATTTTGGGCAATAAATACCGATGCTCAAGCTTTGGACAACGCTCAGGCTCCACAGAAGCTACAAATCGGACAAAAAATTACCAGAGGACTAGGAGCGGGAGGAAATCCTGCTATTGGGCAGAAAGCAGCAGAAGAATCGCGAGATGAACTAGCTCATGCCTTAGAAAATACTGATTTAGTGTTTATCACCGCGGGGATGGGGGGCGGAACAGGTACAGGGGCTGCTCCTATTGCAGCAGAAGTAGCAAAAGAAATGGGTTGCCTGACTGTAGGAGTTGTAACTCGTCCCTTTACTTTTGAAGGTAGAAGACGCACCAAACAGGCAGAAAAAGGAATTGAAGCTTTTCGGAGTCGAGTAGACACTTTAATTGTTATTCCTAACAACCAATTATTGACGGTGATTTCTCCTGAGACTCCAGTGCAAGAAGCTTTTGGAGTAGCAGATGATGTCTTGCGTCAGGGGGTACAGGGAATCTCTGACATTATCACCATTCCTGGCTTAATCAACGTTGATTTTGCCGATGTTAGAGCGATTATGGCAGATGCAGGTTCGGCATTAATGGGAATTGGCATGGGATCGGGCAAATCTCGTGCTAGAGAAGCTGCGGTAGCTGCGGTTTCTTCTCCCTTACTAGAGGCATCGATTCACGGTGCTAAAGGCGTAGTAATAAATATTACAGGTGGCTACGATCTGACTCTTCATGAGGTAAATGCTGCTGCTGATAGCATTTATGAAGTTGTAGACGAAGATGCCAATATTATTTTTGGTGCGGTCATTGATGAAACTATGGACGGGGAGGTTAGAATCACCGTCATCGCTACTGGATTTGATGGGGAAGAAGCGGAAGATTTTGAGCTAGAGGAATCTCAAGCACAACAAAGAAGCGTGTTCCAACCTATGCCCAGCGCACCTCAGCCTGAGAGAAATAGAACCAGAGAAAGCGATCGCGGTCGAATTGAAATTCCTGATTTTCTTAACAAACGGCGACGTTATACCCAAGACTAGTAAAAAGTAGGGCAAATATGACCAAAATAGCTCTGACTATTGCTGGTTCTGATAGTGGTGGCGGTGCGGGAATTCAGGCAGATCTCAAGACCTTTGCGATGCACTGCGTTCACGGTGCTAGTGCCATTACCTGTATTACCGCCCAAAACACTGTGGAGGTGTCTCAGGTCAAGGCAATAGAGCCAGCTTTAGTAGCAAGTCAAATTGAAGCCGTAGCTAATGATTTGGGGGTTGATGCGGTCAAAACGGGAATGTTGTTGAATCGTGACATTATTGTTGCAGTTGCTCGACAGATAGAAAAGTTGGGATGTCAGCAGTTGGTTGTTGACCCCGTGATGGTTTCTCGTACGGGAGTTAAGCTAATTGACCCAGGGGCGATCTCTGCTCTGCAAGAATTGCTGATTCCTCAAGCTCTAATTGTCACCCCCAACCGCTATGAAGCCGAAATTTTGAGCGGTTTAACTATTAATAACCTAGAAGAGTTAAAACAATCGGCGATCGCCATTTATCAGCGTTTAGGAGTGGTGGTTCTGGCAAAAGGTGGCAGCTTGTCCAGAAGCGAACGAGGAGTAGATGTCTGGTATGACGGTTCTGAAATTAAAGTTCTCTCAGAACAAGCGATCGACACGAAAAATACTCATGGCACGGGCTGCACTCTTTCGGCTGCTATATGTGCTAATTTAGCGATGGGAAAAGATCTTTGGTCGGCAGTGGTTACTGCCAAAAAATATGTTACTGCTGCTTTGGAGCATTCCCTGGCGATTGGTTCGGGTAGTGGACCTGTGGGTCACTTTTTCCCTGTAATCAATGCCCTCGATCCCAATGAAGCAGCTTAACTACAAAAATCACTAGATTAAGGTAACACTATTGAAATTAGCTAGCAAAATTGAAGCCATTTTCTACATCAAAGGTAGACCACTTTCCCTAGAAGAAATCTTTGCCTATGTCGCTCACCAAGGAGAACAACCAGGCAAAATGTCCCAAAGCGATCGTGAATCAATTGAAGATGCTTTGATTGAGTTGATGAATGATTACGCTCATCGTGATAGTGCCTTGGAAATTGTTGAAACCGAGGCAGGTTATAGTCTACAGCTAAGAAATGAATATGAATACCTGCTGCGAGAACTAGTACCAGCAGAGTTAGGTAAAGGAGCATTAAGAACCTTAGCAGCAGTCGCCCTCAAAAATCCGATTTTGCAGACAGAACTAATCGATTTGCGTGGCAGCAGTGCCTATCAGCAGGTAGCAGAACTAGTCAAGCTAGGGTTTGTTCGTAAACGAGAACAAGCAGACGGTCGTTCTTACTGGTTAGAGGTGACTAATAAATTTCATCAATACTTTGAACTCAGTAATATGGCTATATCTTAGCTGTTATCTGTCCCTATTTTCCCTAGCGGTTATCACCAAAATTGTGTCAAAGTAGAAGCAGCGTACATCCATATCTGGGTAACGAATGATATTTAACTTTGATTTTTTAAACTCTGAATCACAGGAACAAAACTACAACACTCTAATGCAGTATTTGCGCCAGCAACATCCCGAAGTCTTGGCGCAGATTGCCTCATCCGCTAGCCCTGATGTCAAACAAATCATTTCTCAAAACGTACAGGGCTTAGTCGGAATGTTGCCTGCTGGTGACTTTAACGTCAAGGTGACTACAGACCGCGAAAATTTGGCTCATTTGCTGGCTTCAGCCATGATGACTGGCTATTTTTTGTGCCAGATGGAAAAAAGAATGGATTTAGAAGAGAAATTGAGTGATTCTTCAGTTTCTAACCATTCTTTAACTGATGAAGATCAAATTTAGAACCCGACTGCCAGCCTTCGGGTTATTTTGTACTTGAGGACTTGGTAAAGCGAACTAACGCGAATTGTCTCAAACACCATTGGTCAAAACAAAAAGGCTCTAGATTTTAGAAACCGTTCGCCTTAAGAAAATCTAGCCAAAGTATTGACGAAAACATTGTGCTGAAAAATTTTTCGCTCGGTCTAACCACCCTTGGCAAAGGTTAGCATGATCAGAAAAGATAAAGCCATGCCAGGACTAAGGAGAAGTACTAAGGTTAACAGTTCGTTGGATGTCATGGAGCTGGTAGTTTTTTGCTAGAAAATATTTACTAAGTTTAGTGCGCGCTATCTTTAGATTAACTATAAATTTCGCCTTTATTAATTGGACTACACAATTTATTAACAATTCTGTACTGAAAATACTTGAGCTAGCTGGTGTTGGTTTGAGCCGATTCGGCTAAATGTTTTGGTGACTTCCCAACTACAAACTTAATTTTGACCAAACCTGCGACAATCCTCGATTGAGTAGCTTTTTTTGCCACAAAATATAATAAAATATCTACTTAATAGGGAAAAGCTCATTGTCTTTTAAGAGTCGTTTTTAATCTTAATGACTGTAAGTTACAAGCTAGTAAGAGATTTAGACAAACGCTGGACTATAGGTTAGGGCTTATTAAAACTTAATAAATATCGGAGGGATACCTCTCTCTGGTAGACTTTTGACTTGAGTGGGCATCGCCTTTAACAAAAAATTTAAAAATAAGCAATTAGGGAGAATAACCTTGCTGGAAACCACCCTGGGTTTAGAAATTATTGAGGTAGTAGAACAAGCTGCCATCGCCTCTGCCAAATGGATGGGCAAAGGAGAAAAAGACACTGCTGACGAAGTGGCAGTCGAAGCAATGCGCGAGCGCATGAACAGAATCAATATGCGCGGTAAAATTGTGATTGGAGAAGGAGAAAGAGATGATGCTCCGATGCTCTACATCGGCGAAGAGGTGGGGATTTGTACTCGTCCAGATGCCAAAAAGTATTGTAACCCCGACGAATTGATTGAGATTGATATCGCTGTCGATCCTTGCGAAGGAACTAACTTGGTAGCATATGGACAAAATGGTTCAATGGCAGTTTTGGCAATCTCCGAGAAAGGCGGATTGTTTGCTGCGCCAGATTTCTACATGAAAAAATTGGCAGCACCCCCATTGGCTAAAGGTCACGTAGATATTAACAAGTCAGCTACGGAAAATCTCAAGATCCTCTCAGACTGTCTCAATCGCTCTATTGAAGAGCTGGTAGTAGTAGTCATGGATCGCTCGCGACATAAAGATTTAGTCACTGAAATTCGGGATGCAGGGGCGAGAGTTCGGCTAATTAGTGATGGTGACGTGTCGGCTGCTATTTCTTGTGCTTTTTCGGGAACCAACATTCACGCCTTGATGGGTATTGGTGCTGCTCCTGAAGGGGTAATTTCTGCTGCTGCAATGCGCTGTTTGGGGGGACACTTCCAAGGACAACTGATTTATGACCCTGCGGTGGTCAAAACTGGTTTGATTGGCGAAAGTAAAGAGAGCAACCTAGAGAGACTATCTAAAATGGGTATTGGCAATCCAGATAAGGTGTACAACGCAGAAGAACTAGCTGGTGGTGAAACAGTTCTATTTGCTGCTTGTGGGATTACTCCAGGTACTTTGATGAACGGCGTGCGCTTTTTTAAAGGTGGTGCGAGAACCCAAAGTTTAGTAATTTCTTCTCAGTCTGGAACTGCGCGTTTTGTCGATACGGTGCATATGTTCGACCAGCCAAAATCGCTACAGTTGAGATAGAGTAGTAGCTGCATTCTCTAGTCTGGAGGTTAATTGTAGATAGTTTACGATTAAAGATATGTAAATTTCAGACAAGCAAATGCCTAGCTGAACTTTAGGGCGGTATAACTGAATGAGTTAAGGGAGTGTCTGCTCAACAATGACGGAGCTTCCTTATGACCGCAGAAGGTAGCTCATAAAAGAACTAGCCTTTTGGTGACTGCCCATAAGTTATCTTGCATAAAAAACTTAGTTAATAAAAACTATAAAATCAAAATATCTTTTGCTTGAATTCGCATTTTGAGAATTGGGTCAAAGCAAAGTTTGTCAAAAATATAATGAATATTGTAGTTGTTGGTTTAAGTCACAAGACTGCTTCTGTAGAAATTAGAGAAAAATTAAGTATTCCAGAAGCTCAAATCGAAGAGGCGATCGCCTTACTCAAAAGCTATCCCCATATCGAAGAAATAGCTATTATTAGTACCTGTAATCGTTTGGAAATCTATGGTGTAGCCAAAGACATAGAACAAGGGGTTAGAGAAATTAGCCAGTTTTTAGCCGATAAAGCCAAAATCTCTTTAAGAGAGCTGCGCCCCAATTTGTTTACTCTGCTTCGCGAAGATGCTTTGCGTCATTTGATGCGCGTTTCTGCTGGTCTAGAAAGCTTGGTTTTGGGCGAGGGGCAGATCCTGGCTCAGGTCAAGCGTACTCACAAGCTAGGTCAAAAGTATCAGGGTTTGGGGCGGTTATTAGACCGCTTATTTAAACAGGCTATTTCCACGGGCAAAAGAGTTCGTAGCGAAACTAGTATCGGTACGGGAGCAGTTTCGATCAGTTCTGCTGCTGTCGAGCTGGCACATAGTAAAGCTGCTAATCTACCAGACTATAGTATTACCATTGTGGGGGCGGGGAAGATGGCTTGCCTGCTAGTCAAACATTTACTATCAAAAGGGGCGACTAATATCTCAATCGTCAACCGTTCTCATCGACGGGCGCAGGAACTTTGTAACAAGTTTGCTCATGCGGAGTTTAATATTTATCCGATTGGCGAGATGATGCAGGCGGTGGCTACGGCTGACTTAGTTTTTACCAGCACGGGAGCAACTACGCCGATCTTAGATCGAGAGAAGCTAGAGGCACACTTGACCTTGGATCGGGCTTTGATGCTGGTGGATATTTCTGTTCCCCGTAACATTGCAGCCAACGTTAATGAAGTCGAACGAGTAAGTGCTTATAATGTGGACGATCTTAAAGCAGTAGTTGCAGCCAACCAAGAAAGCCGACGTAAGATGGCTCAGGAAGCCGAAGGAATTATCGAGCAGGAAGTTGCTAACTACATTTTATGGTGGCGATCGCTGGAGACAGTTCCGACTATTAGCTGTTTGCGGAGCAAAGTCGAAAGCATTCGCGAACAAGAAATGGAAAAAGCTTTATCCCGTTTGGGTTCAGAGTTTGGGGAAAAACATCAGGAAGTAATTGAAGCATTGACTAGAGGAATCGTGAATAAAATTCTTCATGAACCCATGGTGCAGCTAAGAGCGCAGCAGGATATTGAAGCTCGTCGTCATTGTTTGCGCTCTTTACAAATGCTGTTCGATCTTGATACAGAAGAACAATATGGCTAATTTAGATAGCTAAAATTAGCTTGATAGATTGCTTCGTATTTTGCCAGGAGAACGCGACTTAACCAGACGAGTCGCGTTTTTTGCTTAGATCTATTAGTTCGACCGCATCAAAGGCATTCTTGAACTAATGTAATATTAAATCTATATATGTTACTAATCTCTGACTGAGCAACTATTGGTTTAAAAATACATTAACTGATATAAATTATGTTTGCGCGTCCCAGTAATCACGACCGAGATCGATCTGTTCCAGCAATAGATTCGACAGCAACTACGATCGATGCTGCTCAATTGACTACTCAAAATCAACGAGCTTCCAAAGTATTGTCTACTATCGAAACTGAGAAATCCGAATCATCTGAGACACAAGAAGTAATTGCTTTTGGGGAATCTTCGCCAAAACAAAGGAAATCTATTTTTCAACATCTAACAACTAAGACAGCAGCAGCTTTAATTGGTAGTGCGGTAATGTTACCCATATTAGCGGTGGGAACGGCAACTTATTATTTTGGTAGTCAAGCTGTCAATAAACAAATAATTTTGGCAAGAAGAACGGACATCGAGCTAGCAGAAACCGAAATAGTTCGACAACAACAGCTCTTGGCAGCTTTATTAATTGGTACTGGAACGACCGCTTTATTGGCTGGTGCCATAGCAGCATGGGGAACCAAACGGCTATTACGCTTTAGGTCTGGGACTGGTAACAGGGAAACTAAAGAGCAAACCGCAGCAGACAAGTTTATTCAAAATCTCAGCCAGTCTATTGCTCCTGAAGACATCAAGATCTTAAAAACTGCCGTTGAAGAAGTACGCAAATCTTTAATATGCGATCGCGCTGTAGTATACAGTCTGGATCGGAAGCAATATGGCGTAATCTTAGCCGAGTCCGTAGCCCCTGGTTACACAGAGGTGTTGGGTAAATCTTCAGAAAATCCTTGTTTCGACCCCAAATACTTCGAGCTAGATCGTGATGGTATACCGCCCATCGATAATCTTCACCAAACTATAATTTCTGGCGATCGCGAATCAACAGATGTAACCGCCAAGATAGTCACACCGATTGTTTGTGAGGGTAGGCTATTTGGATTATTGGCAGTATATCAAGATGCAACACCACGACAGTGGCAACAAACCGAAATTAAATTATTGCGTCAGCTTGCCGATCAGACTGGCTGGGCATTATCAAGAAGCAAACTATTGCATGAGATAGTTTGCCTTCAGGCTCGGTTGGCAAAAGAGCGGGAATGGACAAATTACTTTACCGAGGCAACTCAACATATCCGTCAATCGATTAAACAAGAAGACATTTTAGAAGTTAGCGTCGAAGAAGTACGACGGGTTTTAAGCTGCGATCGCGTGGTGGTTTACAGTCTCAACTCCGATAACTATGGCGTGGTGATTGCTGAATCCGTTGCTCCTGGATATACTAGAGCGTTGTATAAAACCATTACAGACCCCTGTTTTGCAGCCCGCTACCTCGATCAATACCGTGATGGTCGAGTAAGGGCGATCGATAATATCGAACAAGCTGTTATCAGTGAATGTTATCTTGAGCAGTTAAAGACCCTAGAAGTCAAAGCCAATCTAGTTACACCCATTCTCAATCAAGGTCAGCTATTTGGCTTGTTGGTGGCACATCAGTGTAGTCAACCACGCCATTGGCTCGATTATGAAATTCGCTGGCTGACCCAGATAGCCACTCAGGTGGGTTTTGCTTTGGATAATGCCCAGCTATTACAAAGAGCAAAAAACCATACTCTTGCAACCAAATTACTCAATGATTTTAGTTTAAGCCTGAGTAAGAACACCAACGAACTACAACAGCTGCAAAATATTACAGAACAAGCGCGCAGCATAATTGGACTTGACCGTGCAATTATTTATCAATTCGCTCCCAACAGGGCTGGAACTATCTTAGTCGAGTCGGTTGCTGCTGGTTATCCCAGAGCCTTGGATTCTGAGGTAAAAGACACTTTGGCTCAAGATTATGCTAAGTATCGCTCCGAGCCAATTCAGGCGATCGCCAATATTGAAAAAGCCAACCTAACTCCGCATCATCGAGAACGGCTCAAGTCTCTTGAGGTCCAAGCTAGTTTGACCGTACCAATTTGGCAAGAGCAACAACTATTTGGACTACTAATTGGACATCAGTGTAGGCGATCGCGTTGCTGGGAACAAGGAGAGATCGAGCTGTTTACCCAACTCGGTCTGCAATTAGGATTGGCTTTAGAGGTAACCAAGTTAAAAATAGCAATCGCTCAAAGTTCTGATGCAGATCGAGTCGAAATTGGTCAGCAGCAAATATCAGAATTATTGGCAGAAAATCGAACCGCATTGCAAAATCTCAAGGCACAAATGAGCGATCGCTCGATAGTTACTGAGAATTTTCTCCAGCAAATCGCCGAAATGACCAAGACAACCAAACCAATCGCCGAAGCTACAGAAATCGAGGTCTTTAAGCAACCCGATTTAGACTACTCAACCACAAATCTTCATAACGGTTTTTTGGCACAGACAACACCATTACAGCTACCAATGGTTGAAGCTGGTGAATCGCTGAAATTAAGCGACAATAATAATTCTGAAGTCCAGATTATTACAGGAGAACTGGTAGAACATACGGAATCGGAATCTGGTTCCGAGTCAATCGATCAATTTGCTGGGGAAATATCTAATTTATCCAACCAAATCTCTCAACAATCCTCAATCGTTACGGAATCTTTTCAAAAGCTAGCCACCTTTGCCAGACAGCTATCAGAAAAAGAGTAGCTTGAGAAGCGATCGGTAATATCAAGTTCGGATGAACAGTTAAAACGAAGTAGGAAGTAGGGAGTAGGAAGTAGGGAGTAGGGAGTAGGAAGTAGGAAGTAGGAAGTAGGGAGTAGGGAGTAGGGAGTAGGGAGTTTTTAACTATTTTATGGATACATCATTTTATTTAAAGTAATTATCAGTACTTAATGTAACTCTATTTCCCAGGGATTAATCGAGGGGAATGAAGCCAGCCTGAGTTATCAGCTTTTGACCCTGAGGCGTTAACTCAGATCTTGCACCTAATCAGACAAAAATCAAAACCTCTATCATTTAACCAGTGTCTAACTGTCTCTAACTGATTCAAAAGAGAGAGAAGTAAAATATGAGGTAGAAGTAAGAGTAATGT
>JADEXJ010000345.1 GCA_015207195.1 Pleurocapsales cyanobacterium LEGE 10410 | reverse complement strand
ATGAAGCTCTCAGCCCTGCCCTAACGGGACGAGGACTGAGTATCTGCTCTACAATGTTGATGGAACTACCCACAACATCGAAAGCGTCACCCAGCTTCTAGGTAACTTACAGGAACTTTTGCCTTGTAAGTTCTCTGGGCTGTTTCCACCACAGAGTTTAAGAATAAATCTTGAAGCGATATTGTAACTAGCTGACAAGTCGCAGTTATATTTTTTGCCAGTAGTAAATACAGCTAATTCGTAGTTCTTACTACTTCTTTTAAGTTTTCCACTGCCATCATAGGCGTAGCTACTAGTACCACGAGGATTCACAAAAACTACTTTTCCACCAAGTTCTGACCACTTCATTTCAGTTAGGTTAACTATCCGACGATGTAACCAACCATGAAAACGTTGCCTCAAGGTAGAGCGTTTTTTTCCGCCTCTTGGTCGCCAGCCTTTTAGATGCTCAAATACTATATATTTGACGCTATATTGCTTGGCTATTTTGACAACCCGTGCAGATACTTTTTGTCCGATTTCTCGGTTAATATTACCTGCTTTTCGGTATAGTCCACGAGCAAAACCTTTGTCTAATTTGCCTGTAAGTGAGGCTTTTTTACTTATACGCTTCAGTCGCTTGTCTCGACGGTCTATGTCTCTGCCAGGGTGAATAAATTCACGGTGGCTTACAGTGCCGTCGAAATTCACAACTGAAATTGTCGCAGTGGTATTAATTCCCAAATCAACAGACAAAACTGATGCAGTGTCTTTAATTTTGGGCGTTTTAATGTGGAACGGTACGGACAGGTGACATCCTTTCTTGTTCGCAATTAAGTATGGCGACTTACGTTGGTTATCAGGATTTAGATGACGTTTTCTATGTCCAGTAATTACAACTGTTGACCATACCCAATCCTTACCAGTAAATACTTTAATCGCCGCACTGTTCCTGTCCTCTGCAAACCTGATACATTGTCCTTTGTACAAAGGTGGATATGTACCGCAATCAGCGTTTAATCTTGGTGGTAGCGCATATTTATGTTTCCTAATTCCTGATTGCCATTCTCTGTATCTAGTATTGAAACTCGATACCTGACCTACAGCAAACTGAATAGCACCACGACGATAATAGCTAGGAAATTTATAGAAACGGCGATTAAAGTATTGATACCTGGGAGATAGATTTTTAGCTGTTTGATGTACTAGTTTTTCTACTGCTGGTATCTGTGACTTGGCATCCAATAAACCAATAGTTGACCAGTGTGTATTAATTACTCCTACTAAGCAACGCACTAAACATCTAAACTCAGACACGGTATTTTGTAACAACTCTCTCTGTTCTTGAGTCGCCACAATTTTCCACTTGTCTGTTCTGATGTTTCGTTTTACCATGAAGATATTTTAGCATAGTGTTTGTAATTCATGATCAATCCTAAGCCTCATAACCATAGCTTTGGGTATAATGCTGTTCATATAGTCTTTGTCACAAAATATCGTCATCAAGTGATAAACTCGCAAATAGAATCGAGACTGAAACAGATGTTTGCCCGATTATGCAAGACTCAAGATTCTGAGTTATTAGAATGCAAAGCAGACTTAGGTAAACAAGACCATATTCATTTGTTAGTAGACCTCGCTCCTAGAATATCCCTTGGTAAGCTATGTAATGTTCTCAAAACGATTAGTAGCAGAGAAATTAGGAAAGAGTTTGCTACTGAGTTAAAACCTTATTATTGGAAACCAAAATTTTGGAAACAAGGCTATGGCTATACATCTGCTGGTGGCGCAGCAATAAATGTATTAATCAAGTACATTGAGAATCAAGGCTACGAAGATTAATCTCAACCCAAGTCCTGCGCCCTAACTCAGCCTTGCAAAGTGCGAAGACTGAGAGTGCGGGCTGATTGCCTGTTCAA
>JADEXJ010000344.1 GCA_015207195.1 Pleurocapsales cyanobacterium LEGE 10410 | reverse complement strand
GTCTGTTTCTACCCGATAACCAGCCTGTTTGAGATTAGCAGCAACAGTTTCTCCATATTCTCTTTGTGCTTCACTCACTGGTGGCAGGCGTACCTGTATTGGTGCTAGCCACAAGGGAAAATCTCCTGCATAGTTTTCGATTAAAATTCCGTAAAAACGCTCTAAAGACCCAAAAATTGCCCGATGAATCATAATCGGACGCTGACGAGAACCATCGGCTGCTACATATTCCATGTCAAAGCGTTCTGGTAGGTTAAAATCTACCTGAATAGTAGAACATTGCCAAGTACGTCCGATGGCATCTTTAATTTTGATATCAATCTTAGAACCATAGAAAGCACCACCACCCCGATCTTCAATATATTCCCAGCCTTTATTATTTAAAGCTTCTACTAAAGCCTGAGTCGCCAATTCCCAACCTTCATCCGTACCGACGGACTTGTCTGGGCGAGTAGAAAGATTGACTTCATAGTCTTTAAAACCAAAATCTGAAAGAATCTTTTCCGTTAAATTCAGCACGCCCAGAATTTCCCCTGCAATTTGGGTAGGTAAACAAAAAATATGGGCATCATCTTGAGTAAAACCCCGCACTCGCATCAAACCATGTAGGACACCAGAACGTTCGTAGCGATATACCGTACCCAATTCTGCCCAACGCAAAGGTAATTCTCGATAGGAATGAAGGTCATGTTTATAAGTTAGAACGTGAAAGGGACAGTTCATCGGCTTGATTTGATAAGCCTGTTCTTCAATATCCATTGAATCGAACATATTTTCGCGATAAAAGTCAAAATGCCCCGATGTTTTCCACAATTCTAAGTTAGCAACGTGGGGGGTATAGAGGAGTTCGTACCCTGCATCTAAATGAGCTTTACGCCAATAATCTTCAATGATGTAGCGCATAGTTGCACCGCGAGGATGCCAAAATACCAATCCACCACCTGCACCTTCTTGGATGCTAAACAGTTTTAAATCTTTGCCTAGTTTGCGATGATCTCTACGCTTGGCTTCTTTCTGTTGTTGTAAATAAGCTTCTAACTGTTCGGGAGTTTCCCAAGCAGTACCATAGATACGTTGTAATTGAGCTTTGGCTTCATCTCCCCGCCAGTATGCCCCTGCTACGCTTTCTAAGACAAAAGCCTTGGGGTTAATTTCTCCCGTGTAGTTGAGATGAGGTCCCGCACATAAATCCCACCAAGATACAGTAGCAGGAATTTTAACGGGCTTAATCAAAGAAGGTTCTGGTAAAGCATCTTTGAGTTTTTCCCCTACATCAGGCAATCTACCGCCGTCGGGACTTCCAATATAGTAACGAGTGATAGTTTCTCCTTCAGGAATGCTAGCTAAAATTTCTAGTTTGTAGGACTCATTGTTACCTAAACGTACTAAGTCTCAAAAGATTGGTGTAATTGCTGCCGACCTTCTCAGTTCTGTTCTGGCTGAATTTTGTAACGTTATTCCTGTTCCTCAAGAGAGAGATCTCGGCATCGACTTTATCTGTGAAATCATGCAGGGAGAACACCCAACTGGAAAGTTGTTTAATATTCAATGTAAAGGGAAAGAAGAAGCATACTTAGAAAATGATTCAATTTCAGTTCCTATTAAAGTTGCAACCCTCAATTATTGGTTACTTCAACCAAATCCAACATTTTTAATTGTTGTTGATTGTCAAAATGGTTGGTTTTATTGGTCTTTTCCGCAGGATTTTCTTGGTTCACTTAATAGAAATTGGCAAGAACAACAAACAGTCTCAATTCCTTTTCTTATCCACAATCGGTTTGAACCTGTAGGGGCGACACAAGAGAGGCAAAAGCAAGCCAGAAGTGAGATTGAGTAAAGTAGTCTCCCAAAAGATGAGTGACTATTCTCAATAACCTTTGTTGTTGAAAACGTAATGATTCAACTACCTGA